>JBDHHP010000001.1:0-84089 GCA_039589275.1 Gemmatimonadota bacterium
AGCTCCGCCAACGAGACTGAGAAACAGACCGGGGACCACCAGACCTGCCAGCGGAACCGCCACCAGATTCGCCAGCACACCGATGGGGGCTACAGATCCGAACGCAAATGCGGTGATCGGGGCAGTGACCAGGGTTGCTCCCAGCGACGCTCCCAGCAGCCTGAATCTCGGCAGGGCCTCCGCCCCGGCGCGCGTGCCCACCACTGCTGCGGCCGATAGCCAAGCGCCCACCGATGTTGCTGCAGCGGGATCGATGGCCAATACAAGCAGCATTGCGCAAGCCAGGACAGCCGCTACAGGTGGGTGGCGCTGGCGTAACCGGGCCACGCCGAGGACGCTGATGAATGCAGCCGCTCGAGTGGCGGGTGCGGGAAACCCCAACGTCGCTACGTAACACCACACAGCGATTGCGCCAACGAGCCAGGCGCTCCTTGACCCGACAAACATCCGCACGAGCAGCAATATCCAGGTTGCCAGAACGCCAACATGCAGGCCCGATATCGCCAGAATATGAGCCAGACCAGCATCCACAAATCGCTGTCGTACCGCCGGTTCGATGTTGTCACGTCGACCCAGCACGAGAGCTTCTACCATGCCCGACCGGGGACCATACAGCGTTCGAACTCTACGGCCCATTGCATGTCTCAGGGCGTAGAGCAGCGAGCGGCCACCCTGCAACTCGCGTATCCAACTCACACTCAAGACGCCGCCTCCCCGATACTGTCCAAACGCAATCACACGCACGCCCCCTCTG
Organism: Gemmatimonadota bacterium; assembly: GCA_039589275.1. Classification (GTDB taxonomy): domain Bacteria; phylum Gemmatimonadota; class Gemmatimonadetes; order Gemmatimonadales; family GWC2-71-9. The sequence goes on from JBDHHP010000001.1 coordinate 755, forward strand.
AGCGAATCTGAATTGACACGCAGCCTGATTGTCCCGCGGCAACCCTCGCGAGAGTGCAGTACGCTGGCCGAAGCGGTGCCGCGCGTTCCAGGCCGGTCGTGTAACCGCAGCAGCACGGAGCGAACGCCAGGGCTCCAGATCCGCCCACAGCTGCTGGCCTGCTGCGTCGCTCTTGCAGCTCCAGTAGCCAGCGAGATTGATAGAACCGCTGCGATCAACGTCCACGTTCTCGTCCACAACAACCCGAACGTCGCCGCAGCTAGCAGTGGCAGGATTACCCTTGCTGGTACCATAAAAACGAGGCCGACCCAAAGGCCGGCCCCGTACGCGAGAGCGAGCATAACGATGCGCGATCGCATCAGCCGGTCATGCCGTCATCCCGATGGTCCCTCACGGGCCGAGTGGCCGGACCGGGGATCGGCGTGCACGCGCCGTAGCGCATCCAGAATGATCACGGATATGTCGGCCTTCGGTTGGTCGGTTCCAAGCGACAGTTGAGTCAAAACCTCACCGGTTCGCTGCGTGACATACCGAGGTGACAGGCGATTCAACGCATACACCAGGACATCATCCCGGCACATGTCGCAGTCGCAGAAGCCCGGGATGTTGCCCTTGAGCTCCTCGTATTCGCGCCTCACCGCGTCTTCCTGCAGGTTCTTCACCCCACGACGACCAGCTCCTTTTCTGACGCTGACGACACGCCGGTGAACGTAGCGCCCGTTGTGCCCGTCAGCCGGACATTGCGGTACGATCCAATCCACTCGGTCGGTCCGGCCACGAGTACTACCTTATTGGTGCGGGTCCGAGTCTGCAACATCTCGCCCCTCCGGGCTCGACCCTCCACCAACACCTCCCAGGTCGATCCGACCAGGCCGACGTTCTTCCTCGCAGCAACCCCCCGGACTGTTTCGATGATTCTCCGCAGCCGTTCGCCGCGCACCGGGTCAGGGACCGACCCGGGTAGCTTCAGAGCCCCGGTACCTTCGCGCTCGGAGTACTTAAAAGTGAACGCGTCGTCAAACTCCAACTCGTGCACGAGGCTTTCCGTCTTCAGGAAGTCGTCCTCGCTCTCACCAGGGAACCCGACAATAATGTCGGTCGTTATCGCGATGCCGGGGATTGCATGGCGCAGGCCTTTGACACATTGCATGTACTCAGATCGGTCATAGCGCCGGCCCATCCGTTTCAGGATCTCAGATGATCCGCTCTGTACCGGCAGATGGATGTGTTCGCATACCGCCGCCACGTCCGACATGGCTGCTACCACTCGCTCGGTGAAGTCATTCGGATGCGGGCTCGTGAACCTTATGCGCCTCACTCCGGAGACCTCACCGGTGGCACGCAGGAGATCTGCAAAGTCGTGCTCGCCGTCATGGTAGCTGTTGACTGTCTGACCGAGCAGCGTGACCTCCGTAACGCCTCGCTCGGAGAGTTCCGTCACCTCCCGGACCACATCGGCCAAATTACGGCTTCGCTCCCGACCACGCGTCATCGGAACTATGCAGAATGAGCACCGATAATCGCAGCCGCGCTGCACAGTAACGAAGGCCCTCACGCTGTTTGTGCGTTGCGGAGGAATGTCCTCATAGTGTTCCCAGGACTTCAGATCGATGTCCGCCGCACGCTGACCAACCGCGGCACGTTCGACCAACTCAGGCAACTCTCGGTATCCGTCCGGCCCTATCACGAGGTCGACCTGAGACACTTCGTCTAGTAGACGCCGGCCAAGTCGTTGCGCCATGCATCCTACGACACCTAGCACTACACCCTGCCGTTTGTAGCGCTTCAGCTCGCCCATTCGCCCGATCACCCTCTGCTCGGCGTTGTCCCGCACGGCACAGGTGTTCAGCAACAGCAAGTCGGCCTCGTCCGGCACCTGTGTGGCCGAATAGCCGATTCGGTCCAGCAGACCCAGCATGATCTCGGTGTCGGCTACGTTCATCTGGCAGCCGTACGTTTCGATGTAGACCCGTTTCATGTCACTCGATGATCTCGTCCACGAACATCGAACCGTTCACCGCACGCAGCCGGGCGCGGAACCGGCTGGCCGGCACCGTGTCTGTGGCGACGTACACTGACAGATAGTCCTCTGTGAGTCCTTCATGTTGGCCGTCGGTGTGACGCAACAACACCACATCGCCCTCCCCGCCGTCGCGCGAGTCGCGATACGCGGAGGCTTTCGCCTGAGCCAAGGCTCTTAGTTCGGCAGACCTCGCTCTACAGGTTTTCGGATCGACCGGTGGCCCCAGCTTGGAAGAAGAAGCTCCAGGCCTCTCCGAGTAGGGGAACACGTGGAGGTAGGTGTATGGGAGTGCCTCGATCAACGCCCGCGTGGCCACGAAATCCTCTCCAGTCTCGCCGGGAAAGCCCACCATCACGTCGGCCCCGAGACCCAAACGGGGCAGCCGGTCAACCAGACGCTCGAGACAGGACCTGTAATCAGCAGACTTGTACCAGTGGCGACCCATTCGTCGCAGTACTCGATCGCTACCAGATTGAAGCGGCGCATGAACGTGGGGCGCAAGTCTCTCGGGCGAGGCTGCCATGAGATCCTGAAGCCTGTCGTCGAGCTCGGTCGCCTCCACCGAGGTGAGTCGATAGCGCACGCCTGGCACCTCCGACACCAGTCGTTCCACCAGGCTCCCAAGCGACGAATGCCCAACTAGATCAGTACCGTATGCGCCTATGTGCACGCCCGTGAGGACAATTTCTCGGCGCGATCGGCTGAGTTCCTGCGCCTCTTCGACGATCTGCTCGGGCTGTCGCGATCTGCTGCTGCCCCTGGCGTGCGTGGCTGCGCAGAACGTGCAATGCTCGTCACATCCATCCTGTATCTTCAGCCACGCACGACTCCCGCCCACGAAGGTGCGAAGCACGGGATCGAGAACGTCTGAGTGCAGGCTCAACGCGTTCAACACGGCTGACGGATCCGCTCCGGGGAGTACGCTCGCAACTCCGGGCAACTTGGCGATGGTACCATCGTCCAGAGCAGCTGCGCAGCCGGTCACAACCGTGCGCAGGGCACTGTTCACGCGCGCCAATCGGCGCACCAGACCCCGCATTTTGGCGTCGCTGACGTGCGTTACCGTGCACGAGTTCACGACCGCAAAATCAGCTTGTGACGGGTCATCCACCGACGTCGCACCGGCCCCCTCAAGCGCCTGTCGGATCACCTCAGTGTCGTACTGGTTGGCCTTACAGCCAAAGGTGTGGAGATAGACTCTCGTCACGGACGGATGGTGAGGGCCGCCGACAAGAACCAAGCCCACTCTTCGGCGCCACCACCGCGTCTTAAGATCCGTTCGACGGAAAAATCGAACATGACGCGGTCGGCCGCCATGAGCAGTGTCGACCCACCAGTGAAGTTGATTTCCCTCGGCTGTTCGGTTGTGGGGCTGAACGGCAACTGCGCGTACCTGAAGCCAAGCGAAAGCGGGAGCTTGGTAGTGCCCTGCGTTCCTCCCAGTTCCACCCCCGCACTCACATCCCACGTATCAAACGCATTGGCCGCACCGATTCCGGCCATGTCCGACCACGTCTGCCTGACAACAGTGGACGAAAACCGCAGTGCGGGGACTGGAACGATGAACATACCACCAACGAACGACCATGGTAGATCGAAACTCCCGGCTGGAGCCGAATCTACCTCGATCTCCAGCCTATCATCGCTGCGCACCGCGAGCGCAAAGGTCAGCCGGGGATCCAGTGTCGCCACCAGGCCTGCTGAAACGCCCAAACCGGAGAAGGCAACACGGTTGCTCTCAACGTACGAGATATAGTCGACTGACGAGAAGTTCCGCCTTGTTGTGAGAGAGCTGGACCCGCCCAGCATGTGGAAGGCGGCCCCTAGACTCAGCCGCGACGACAGCCTATACGCGAGCGCAGCCCTCAGATCGACTATTCCACCGTTGGATTTCAGCCGGCGGGTCGATGCAATCGACTCGCCGCGAATTGTAACGGTGTCTTCAGTGACCAAGTCCCATGTTCTCTCCGCGTAGGTGCTGAAGCTGAGCGCAAAGGACACGGGAGTCCCTCTGAACCAGCCCCCGATCAGACCCATGGGCGATCTGGTCTGGGACAGCCCATCTACGGCCGAATCCAGCGCCGTGTAGTTCCAAAGCGTCGTCCCGGTGCTGGCCGTCACCATCACGCGTCTGAATCCGGCTACCGAGGCCGGGTTGAGGGGAGACCTAGCATCGAAGGAAGCGATACCACCGGCGGTCGCCCGGGCACGTGTGCTAATCGGACGGCCCGGGAACCCAATGCCGAGCACCCCGTACACCGAGTTCTGCCCGCGCCCTTCCGCCGGGTGGATACTCAGCAGAACCACCAGTACGGCCAAGCCCCTCCGCATCACCCTCCCCCCCGCTCGATTAGCGGTGAATATGTCACTTGCAGCACAGGAACCGCGCTGGCACTCTCACTGGAATGAAACCGGAACTCGGCCGCTGAAGCGGCCTCGGTTTGCGCAACCAGTGCGAGCGATCTTGGCCGGTCGGGATTCTGAGTCCAACTGCGCACTATGTGTGTGATATCAATACGGACCGTGTCGGTACTGCCGACCGGGACATCGGCTGTGCCCAGAGACAGTGTATCCACGTCGATTTCAATGACTGGGGACTTCGGACCCACGTCGGTGGCCAGAGCTTTGGCAATCAAGAACACGGTGTCACCCGGCGCGCCCGAAACGGGTTCTGAGGGAACCATGATCAACGTAGCCCGCAACACGTTCGACGAATCCACTACGTACGCTGGCAGCGCCGACCGAAGAAACGCTCTGGCCGCGGGCGCACCGCCGACCGTCAGTTGCGCGGCACCCAACGGGGCCAGAGCCGGAAACACGAAGTTGTCCATCGATAGAGTGACTTCGTCAGTTCGCGCCGCTAGTTCGCCGTCTGCGGAATCCACCTGGGCATACCTTGTGAGGCTCCCGCTCGATGGGTCAGCATTGATGGTCACGAAATCCGCGAAGCCGACTGCGGACCTGAGAGCAAAGCCGATTCCTACACGGAAGCTGTCCGCCTCCAGAGTCGGGAAAGCATCGCCGGGCAAGATTGCGGAGACCTGGCCGTCGTCTACGGTGTCGGCAATGGCCAGAATTCCAATCGCCGTAGAGTCCTGGAAGAATGGATCCAAGTCCCCGAAGCTCGCTGCGGTATCAACGTCCGCAGGTAGCCGGAAGACAGCTAACTCCAACACCTGTCCTTCATCGGTGCGCCGCGCCAGCGTCACGTTCAACCGAAACGAGTCAGTGGCTACCACTGGCCCCGTTTGGCTCGCGCTGCTGCCTACCTGCAGTTCCTCCTGGAACGCCGAGAACCGGAAAACGCCCCGGCTCTCCACCGTTCCGCCGTTTGATACCTGAAGCGTAGGTGCCGAGTACGGCGCGACATACCCGCGGTACGAGCTGTCACGTACGATGCTCGCTGGAAAAACACTGTCGCGAATGCTGATGCGGACATCCGGACAGAAGTCCGGGCACATGCCCGGAGCGCTTACCTCTTCGCCACATGCGGCGGCGAGGAATACAAGGCTAAGCCAGGCGAGTCGTTCTGCCATGGGCCTCGAAGGAATCGAGTATTGCCATTATCACTGCATCGACCGGACGGTCGCGCGTGAGTTCGGTTTGCCTGGCCGACGATCCCGACGCATAGAGCACGACTTCGTTGGCCCCGGCGCCAACCGCATCAACCGCAACCACGTACCCCCCTTCAGGCTCGAGATCCATCCCCAGGTTCTCAACGACCAGGAATTTTACTCCCTCGAGCAGTGGGTCCTTCCTGGTAGCTACTACAGTTCCGATCACCCGTCCCATTCTCATTTCGCCAGGTCCTCCGGTCCGAAGGAGTGCGGCAGTAGCTCATCGAGTCGCCAACTGAGCGTGTCATCGAGCCCGACCGCATCAACGACAAGATCCGTCCCGAATTCTGCGAGCATTTGACGACACGCTCCGCAAGGAGCTGCGGGCGGCGATGACTCGGTCACGACCACTATCCGCCTGAAGCGGCGAGCACCCGCAGCAACTGCCGCACCAAGCGCGACTCTCTCCGCGCAAAGCGTGAGGCCGAGCGATGCGCTCTCGACATTCGCACCAGCAAATGCAGTCCCGTCGGCGGCCTCGAGGGCCGCGCCGACGAGGTAGCCGCTGTAGGGCGCATACGCATTGGCCTTGGCCTGGCGGGCCTGTTTGGTCAATGCGTCATCCACGGCGCCACCTCCCTGAGAAACGACGTTCCGACCGCGGGGGCTATATCAAAATACTCAGCAACGGTGGCTCCAATGTCTGCGAAGGTACTCCGGTCGCCCAAAGCGGCCGGGACAACGCGAGGTCCGGCCACGAGTATCGGCACCGCTTCCCTCGAATGGTCGGTCGAGGCCGTGGTCGGATCGTTACCGTGATCGGCCGTGAATATCAACAGGTCGTCCTCTCGTAACCGGGCCGTCAACCCTGGCAGCGCCGAATCCAGTTCCTCCAGCCCTCTATAGAACCCCGCAACATCGTTTCGGTGCCCCCACGTCTGATCGAACTCGATCACGTTTACGAATAGGAGCCCCGCCTGCATGGTTTCCAGGGCTCGCTCTATCAGCGCGTACGCTTCTCGGTTGGTTGCAGGATGAATGCTGGTGATGTGTCGTCCGGCAAACAGATCATCTACCTTGCCAATACCCGTACGGTTCACCCCCGCGTCCGCCAGTCTATCGAGCAATGTGGGGCGGATCGGCTCCAACGAGAAATCCCGGCGGCGCGGCGTGCGTTCGAACGCCCCGTGGGTCCCGACGAAAGGACGGGCTATTACTCGCGAAACGGCGTGTCGCCCCACGAGGACTCTCTCTCGTGCCTGCACACACGCCTCGTATAGCTCGTCCAGAGGCACGCGCTCTTCGTGAGCAGCAACCTGAAAGACGCTGTCGACCGACGTGTATACGATCCATGCACCTGACTCCAGGTGCGCTGACCCCAGCTCCTCAATGATCCCCACACCGGACGCAGCGCAGTTTCCAATCACAGCCCGCCCCGTGAGCTCGACAAACGAATCGATCACCTCATCTGGAAAGCCCTGGGGGTAAGCTGGGAAGGGCTGCTCCAGCACAACCTCGCAGATCTCCCAATGGCCTGCCGTGCTGTCCTTCCCGGCAGAGCGCGGCAGAGCGACGCCGTGAGCCGCCTTTGGATTGGAGCACTTCATCCCTGCCAGTCTGCGGCAGCATCCGAGTCCCAGAGCCTCGAGGTGGGGCAAGTCGAATCCACCTACACTCTCGGCAAGGTTGCCCAGTGTGTTACTGCCGCAGTCGCCGTAGTCTGACTGGTCGGGAGCCTCACCCATACCGACACCGTCTAGGACAATCAAGGCTACCCGTCCTGAAGCCCTGGACTTCAACACGACGAATACTCTCGGCTCAAGCGCCCCCGCAAACCGGTGAGGACCTCGTAGGAGATCGTCCCGGACCAACCCGCGAACTCGTCGACCGTGATCTCAGCTTCACCGTCCCGGCCGATGAGCGTCGCCACCTCCCCGACCTCGACCCAATCGCCATCCCGTCCCAGATCGACCATCACGAAGTCCATTGTGATGCGCCCTACGATGGGGTAGCGGCTCCCCCGCAACAGCACCGATGCCTTCCCTTTTGCCGTCCATTTGACTCCATCGGCGTATCCGATCCCAAGCGTTACAACGGTGGTCTCGCACGGAGCAGCCCACTCACCTCCGTAGCTCACGGTCGCACCCGGCGGGAGGCGGCGCTTGCTGACCACGGGCGATCGCACGCTGGCAACTGGTTTCGGCGCCGGGAGATCGGCACCGCAACGTCCGCCGTAGAGGAAGATCCCTGGTCGCGTTAGATCTAGCTTGTGCTCGAGCCGCCAGGACCCGGCGCTGTTCTGCGCGTGAACCAGGATACCGTCGCGTCCAACTAATTCCAGTGCCTGCTCAAATCGCGACCACTGGGTGGCGACGCTATCTGGTACATCATCAGCGGCCAGGAAGTGGGTGAAGATCCCTTCGAGGTGTTGTCTGTCGATGGAACCAAGGCATGCATCATCATGGCGCAAGCCGCAGCGCCCCATGCCCGTGTCGACCTCCAGGTGAAACGGCATGGCCCAGTCGTGCGCGACTGTGGGATCGTCGATCACGGCTCTCACGTCGAGGGCCTCGTAGATGGGGCGTTTAGCGAGGACTGCTGGAGTAAAGACGATGATGGGCCGCTCGACGCCGGCGTCCCTGAGCTCTCGGGCCTCGTCGAGCGTGGCAACACCGTACCCCCAGGGATCTAGCGGATCGAGCGCTTTCACGGCTGCCAACGCTCCGAGACCGTAGGCGTCGGCTTTCACCATCGGGAGTAGTCGAGCCCCCGACGCAGCCTGCTGCACTGTGCGTGCATTGGCCGTCAGATTGGCTAGGTTTATCTCGACCCAAGCCCTGTCCCGGCTTTGCTTATCTACCAAGTTCACAATCGGTAGCGCATAGTATCGGCGCGAATACGTAAATGCAAGAACCATCAGCGCTTGGACGCATCGTACATCTAGTTCGAGACCTCCGCAAAAGGTGCCCATGGGACGCCGCACAGACGCCTCAAAGCCTGCGTCCTTACCTGGTCGAGGAGGCCATGGAACTGGACCACGCCCTTGCATCCGACGACCCAAACGCCATCAGAACTGAGCTAGGTGACCTTCTGCTGCACTTGTCGTTTCAGATAGTGCTGGCCGAAGAACTGGACCGATTTGGTGCAGAGGACATCACTGGAACGATCGAACGCAAGATGTGGCGGCGTCATCCCCACCTGTTCGAGTTAGGCGACGCGCCGGAAACGTGGGAGCAATCCAAGCTGAATGAACGCGGCAGCGACAGGCGCAGCGTCCTCGATGGCCTTCCCGCCTCACTCCCTGCGCTGATCATGGCAATGCGGCTTCAGGAACGGGCTGCGGGGGTTGGATTCGATTGGCCCGACGCCGAGGGGCCGCGAGAGAAAGTGCGAGAGGAAATCGACGAGCTGGAACGCGAGATTGGTCCCGAAGGAAATGCCCTGCGCATCGAAGAAGAGATCGGCGACTTGCTGTTTGCAGCAGTGAATTTGGCCCGGAAACTCAAGTGCGATCCCCGAGCCGCACTAGAGAAGGCGAACGCGAGATTCTTAGAGCGGTTCCGTGCGGTCGAGCAGCTCGCTCGGGAGCGAGGTATCGACGTTCCCACAGCTGGGCTCGATGTGCTGGATGGGCTCTGGGACGAGGTGAAAGGAACGTCAGGGATATAGCCGCGTCATTGTCCTGGGAAACGCGATCACCTCACGAATGTGGGGTACTCCGCAAATCCAAGCCACCGTACGCTCGACGCCGAGTCCGTAACCCGAGTGCACGTAGGTGCCGTATTTCCTGAGGTCCAAGTACCAAATGTACGCCTCCTCAGGCAACCCCTCCTCCCGAATACGACCAAGCAGCAGGTCGTGGTCGTCTTCGCGTTGGCTTCCCCCAATGATCTCTCCGTATCCCTCCGGTGCCAAACAGTCGTTACACAGGACGGTGTCTGGATTGCCGGGGTTCTGCTTCATATAGAAGGCCTTGGCAGCCCTGGGGTAGTTGTAGACGAAGACGGGCCGGTCCAAGTCCTGCGCCAGTCGAGTCTCGTCGTCGGCACCCAAGTCTTGCCCCCAGGTAACCTCAGTTCCCTGGGCCTTTAGAGTCTCCAACGCCTCGTCGTAGGACATCCGGTGGAAGGGCGGGGCCACGCTCTCGAGCCGACCGGTGTCACGCTCGAGTGTCTCCAACTCCGGTCTGCAACGTTCCAGACAGCGTTCGACGATGTAGGAAACGTGGGCCTCCTGCAGCCGCATGTTGTCCTCGGAATCGTACCAGGCAACCTCAGGCTCGACCATCCAGAACTCGGTCAGATGGCGCCGGGTCTTCGATTTCTCGGCACGGAAGGTTGGACCGAAGCAGTAGACGCGTCCGAGGGACGCTGCTGCTGCTTCGAGGTAAAGCTGCCCCGTCTGCGCCAAATACGCGTTGCCGAGATCGAAGTACTCTGTTGCGAACAGGGTACCTGCGGATTCACCAATGGCACCGGTGAGAAGCGGTGTGTCCACCAGCACGAAATCGCGCTGATAGAAGAAATCGCGAATAGCCTGTATGACTTCGTGGCGAACCTTCATTATCGCTGCCTGTCGCTTCGATCGCAGCCATAGGTGACGGTTCTCGAATAGGAAAGCGGTGCCGTGTTCTTTCTTGGAAATGGGGTAGTCGGTACTCGGTCCGAGTACCTGCACTGCCGAGACGCCGAGTTCAACCCCACCGGGAGATCGTCTGTCCTCTCTGACCTCCCCTATCACACTTACCGATGACTCGAGGGTGAGTGAGCTGAACGCATCCCAAGTAGGTCCATCAACATCCTGTTTCCCCACTACACACTGCAGGTAGCCGGTACCGTCTCTCAGCACGGCAAACGCGATCTTGCCCCCGGACCGGGTCGTGGCGACCCATCCCGGCACGGTCACGCTCTCGCCTATGTGGTCAGGTAGATCCTTGATTCTCATCTCTTGCCACGCCGTTCACTTCGTTCACGAGACAGCTTCGTCTGCCTTAGCCGCCAAGATGAAGTCGCTCTCGGTCAAGCCGTCGATCTTGTGCGTCCAGATCTTCAGTCCGACCCTACCCCACGTAAGGTTGATATCTGGATGATGACCCTGCTCTTCCGCAATCGTTCCAACTTTGTTGGTGAACGCGAGTGCCCCTACAAAGTCATCGAACGAGTATTCCTTCTCGAGATGATGCTCGTCCACGACTCTCCATCCACCCCCGAGCTCATTGAGCAACATCTCGAGGTCAGCACCCTTGAGAGCGGGCATTCCACCTCGGCACGGCACACATTGCTTCTTGGCGAGTTCACCTTTCATGCGGTCCCATCCTGTCCAGTGATTAACAGCAAACTGATCGCAGTATCCTAGACCCGCCCAGTCGTCGACGCAACCATACTCATCGTCACCCGACGCGGAACAGTTCCATGCCGCGCTCGTAGCGCCGCTCGATGCGCCTTCTCAGGGGCATGTGATTCGCCCCGGATAGATCGGCGTCTACCTCCATGATCTCTAAGGCCGCCCGGCGGGCGCTTTCGATCAAGTCGGCATCCTCGGCGAGGTCGGCGTAGCGCAGATTGAACCCTCCGGACTGTCGTACACCTGCCAACTCCCCGATACCCCGTTCCTGAAGATCCAGCTCGGCAATCCGGAATCCGTCAGACGTCCGGGCGAACCGTTTCAAACGGTCGACAGCTGGGGATTCGTCGGTTAGTAGCACGCAATGGCCTTCCTCCATACCTCTGCCGACTCTACCTCTTAGCTGATGCAGTTGCGCCAGCCCGAAACGCTCCGGATGCTCAATCAGCATTACGGTGGCATTGGGTACGTCGATCCCGACCTCAATAACCGTCGTCGCGACCAGCACGTCGAGCGAGCCATCCCGGAACCGGCGCATGACCTCGTCCTTTTCATCTGCTTTCATTCGGCCATGCACTAAGCCAACTGAGAACGGCTCGAGGCGATGCGACAACTCTTCGGCCATGGTGGTAGCAGCCTTGAGATCAACGCGTTCCGATTCCTCGATCACCGGATAGACCACATATGCCTGGCGTCCGTACCCGCACTGATCCTTGACGAAATCGTATACCGCAGCGCGATCGCGGTTGGACCTGACACCCGTTCTAACGCGAGTCCGGCTCACCGGCTTTTGTTTCAGCGTCGAGATGTCCAAATCGCCGTAAAGAGTGAGCGCGAGCGTGCGCGGAATTGGAGTGGCTGACAGCAGCAAGACATCAGGCGCTTCTCCCTTTTCAATCAACGCCGCACGCTGCTCGACACCGAAGCGGTGTTGTTCGTCTATTACCACCAGGCCTAGTTTTGCGAAATCCGTAGTCTCCTGAATGAGCGCGTGAGTACCGACCACCACCGCGGCCGACCCCTGCGCAATCCGCCCACGCACAGCTTTCTTTTCTCGCACACTGAGCCGTCCCACCAGTATCTCTGGAGCCGTGTCCAGAGGAGCCAACAGACGGGCCAGCGTTTGCGCATGTTGCTCGGTGAGCAGCTCGGTAGGAGCCATGAAGACCGCCTGATACCCGTTCTCCACCGCAAGCAGCATCGCAAACAGGGCCACCACCGTCTTGCCGGTCCCCACATCACCCATTAGAAGGCGATGCATCCGCTCCCCGCCCGACATATCGAGCGTTATCTCTCGCACCGCCTTGACCTGGTCAACCGTTAGCTCGAAAGGCAGGTTCTGCTTCAGTGCGGTCGTCAACTGCTTCTTGATGTCAAAGCTGATGCCTTTCCGTGCAGTCTTTGCGAGCGTCTTCGCTCGGATCACCACTAGTTGGAGGTCGAACAACTCGTCGAAAGCAAGGCGTCTTCGCCCCATTTCAGCTTGTTGGGCTGACGCAGGTCGATGCAGAGCGGTCAACGCGTCTTTGAGTTTCGGCAGTTCCTCCCGCACACGTACTGCTGGCGGGAGCGAGTCCTCAACGCACTCAATCATCTGATCGAGGTGTGTAGACACGAGACGCCTGATCTGCCGATGGCTCAGTCCCTCGGTCGCTCCGTAGACCGGGAGAATCAGGCCACGCTCCATCACGTCGGACACCTCTTCATCACCAGCTTCGGCAAGCACTATTTGCTCCCGCGGACTGACCTGCCGACCGTGGTAGTACTTGACTGGCCCCGTCACCAGAAGCAGCTGGCCTTGCTTGATGACGCGGTCCAAATAGGCCTGGCCAGGCCATGCACACTCGATCACGCCCGAGGCGTCCTTGAGCACGGCGCGAAACACCCTCAACCGTTTGCGTGTGGGTACTATGGCCTTCGAAACCACTCTTCCCACGAGCGTCACGTCTTCGTTTACCGTAGCCTTGGCAATCGGCGTGATCGAGGTGGCATCTACATAGCGATTTGGAGTGTGGTAGAGAAGATCCTCCACCGACTCTATTCCGATACGGGCAAACGCCTCCGCACGGCGGGGCCCTACGCCTTTGAGAAACTGTACCGGCGTGTCAAGTGTCTGCGCCATCAGTCCGAGAGCAGTCGCTCGGCGAATAGGTCTGGGTCGAAGACCTCGAGGTCACCCAGACCCTCGCCCACACCGATGAACCTGACTGGGACACCCAATTCCCGTCGCAGCGCGAGCAAGCTGCCGCCTTTCGCCGTTCCATCCAACTTGGTGACTATGAGACCCGTGAGCGGTACGGAGTTCGCAAAACTCAGCCCTTGCTGCACCGCGTTCTGCCCCACGGTTCCATCCAACACCAGCAGGCATTCATGGGGAGCACTGTCTCTCCTGCGCCCCACCACTCTCACTATCTTCTTCAACTCCTCCATCAGGTCTCCGTGCGTATGCAGCCGCCCAGCCGTGTCAATCAGGACAACATCGACGCCGCGAGACGTCCCGGCCTCCACCGCGTCGAAGGCAACTGCTGCTGGATCGCCTCCTTGAGTTCCTGTCACACAGGAAACACCTAACCGGGACGCCCACTCGTTGAGCTGTTCAGGCGCGCCGGCCCGATAGGTATCGGCCGCTGCCAGCAGCACGCTCTTTCCCTGCCCCATCAGGCGATGAGCCAGCTTCGCGATTTGAGTGGTCTTACCAACGCCGTTAACACCCAACACCAATACCACGGCAGGACCTGCACCGTCTCCCAGGTTCAGCGAGTCATCGGGCCTATAATCGTCGAACTGCCCGACGATTGTCGCCTTGAGCCAAGCTCGCATTGCGTCGGGTGTCTTTAGCTCGCCGCGGCGCAGCTTGTCTTCCAGCTGCTCGGCTAAATCGAGCGCCGACGCTCCAAAGTCGGCTTCCGCGAGGACGCGCTCCACGTCATCTAGGGAATCCCTATCCAAGCCCTTGACCAGAACCGATACGTCAGTCAGCGCTACTCGCTTTATCCGCTTCCAGAGTCCGCCTCTCAAGGCAGACCTCGCATGTGGCGCCATCCCCACTCGGCCGCTAACGCTAGGACGACAACCACAAACAGCAGCCAGCGTTCACGGGCGAAGCGCTCCATCAGTGCCGAGGCCTGTGCCGTTCCCCCCGACCCGACTGCGACGCGACGCGGCAGATACTCAGCTGAATACTGCTCTACAACAGTCAGGCCGCTCGCTCCTGTCTCTCCTCGCACCCCCCATCTATACACCCCGGGTGGCAAGTGATGCGTGGCTTTACCTTGCGCGTCGAACCTGAGTAACGCGGTCGAGCCGGAATCGCCGGTGAGGGACGCGATGCTCACAAATGCCGAATCCGGCTGAGCCGTGGTCAGCCACTCGAACACAATCGGCTGGTCCCGAACCGCCACCGCAGTCGCCTTGATGCGGCTCGCGGACAGCCTTGGCTCCGCTCCCAGCAACCAATCGATCCCGGCAGCAAGCAGAGTCCGATAAGCCTCGCGAGACGCACCGCCTCGAAACGCCCAACGCCAGAGCCCGGCGCCGGTGGTGGTCAGCAGCCGTACTCTGGCCGAGTCCCTTCCTATGAGAATGGGCCGACTGACTCCACGGCGTCCCAAACGTGCCGTTACCGCCGCCCAATCGGCATCCTCCGACCCGAGCTGCACCAAGCCTAGTAGAGGTGGCAAAGAGTCCCACTCCACCAGCCCGAGCTGGCCCGCGAGGGGAGACGGAGGAACCTGCGATCTGGGATACCAGTCACCGGTGGCATACCCGGTCTTACTGCCCAATCCAGCGGGCCAACGCCACAGGGCCGGCGCTTCCGTCCCAAAACCCTGTGCCACTGCAGATTCAGCTCGAGTCGCCAGCAAGCCGGCACGGCTCGCTTCTCGCCGCACAACCCCCTCGATTATGGGCTCGAGTGAGTGCATGTCGATCCATTCGTCTGCAATAACGTGGGCGTATGCCTTGACGGTGGTCCCGACCAATTCGGTCAACTCAGAGACGAAGAACCTGCTTTCCCAGTCGGGTGAATCGGCCAGCATGACTACGGCCGGATGCTCCGTCACGGTTACGATGCGCTGGCGTTCGTCATCCTCCGGTACGGCGTCACCGTCCAGATTCACGCGTATGCCCAACACGTGGTCTCCGGCGCTCAATTGCCCCGGCCCAAAGGCCAGTGAGCGACGAGACACGCCGGGAGACATGGGGAGATCCACCTCACGAGCTGCCACGATCCTGTCGTCAGCCACGATCTCGATCTCTGCCCGTCTTGGAGCGTTCGTTCCCCAGACGCCGACCGTGATCTCGACTCGGACCGAATCACCTTGTTGGATTCTACGAGGAAGGCTGACGTCGAGAACCGCAGCATCGACCACGGTATCGCGCGGAAGCACAACGAACCGAATGTCGGCGAGCAAGTCCGGCAGGATTGCACCCATGTCCTCCACCTCGCCGTCAGTCACGACGTGGATGGGACCCTCGGCTGCGCGGGCCACACGTAGAGCATTGCCCAGTCTGGTTGCGCCGGCCCGAGGCGGCTGAGTGTCGAACGGCGCGATCCACGAACCGAATCGGAGAATCGTCCCATCCGGGCCGGCAAGAGCGCTTGCAGTGTCAATAGCAGCGCTCCAGTTGCCCCCGACACCCATGCTCAGGGATGCATCCAGTAGAACGACCGGCGCACCAATCGCCAACCTGCTGGCTCTCCCCGGATTCACCAGCAGCACCAGCAGCGCCGACACCCCTATCGTACGCAGCAGCGACATCGCGGCACCCTGCAGGCCCAGCTGCTCACGCCACAAGTACACGTACCCGGCCCAGACCGCTGTCACCAACGCGCCAACGACTACGATGAGCATTACTCTACTTCTCGCAGAGTGAACCGGCGCTCACGCGCCCGCCCTCTGCGTGCTTGGCACGGTTGATTCGCACGAATTGTACTTAGCGAAGAATCAGCGATCGACGGAAGCCGACACCAAACCGGACCGGCCGTAATGCAGGAGGCGGCCAAACTGCTCCTTGATCGCCTGGAACTCGCCGCGGCGGTCGGCCGATACGGGTGCTCCAGGCTCTGTTCCCAACGTCCTCGGATCAATGTGCTTACCATTGCGAAGCAGCTCGTAATGAACGTGGGGTCCGCTGGCTAGCCCCGTCATCCCCACGTAACCAATGGTCTGTCCCTGCTCGACTCTCATGCCCGCTCTGATGCCTGGTCCGAGGCGGCTCATGTGGGCGTATCGCGTCTCCAGGCCGCCCGTGTTGTGGCGGATAGCCACCATGATACCGTACGTGCCCCAACGGCCGGCACGAGTCACTGTCCCGTCACCGGTAGACTCGATGGGAGTGCCGGTTCTCGACGCGTAGTCGATCCCGTAATGGGGACGGTGGGTCTTGAGAACGGGATGGAATCGGCTTCTGGAATAGCGCGAGATCAAGCGGCCCAGCGGCACAGGTCGGATCTTGAGGGAGCGACGCAGCGAACGCCCGTCATCATCGTAGTAGGTGTTGCGACCGCGCTCGTCAGTCATCACGTATGCATAATGCTCCCTGCTGCCACGCGTTTCTATCTTGGCGGCCAGTACTCGGCCAAATCGCACGTCGCCGAACTGCGACGTCAGCCTTTCATAGGCAAACGCGAACTGGTCGCCCTCGTAGAAATCCCGATAGAAATCGATCACCCAGCCGTAAACGTTGTCTGCGAGATCCTCCACCATGTAATGGCGCTGACCACGCGGCAGGATCGAATCGGAGATTATGTCGTCCACAGCCTCATACATGGACGAAGTAACGACACCCTCCGCCCGCATGACTTCCACCGACCAGGCAACATCTTCCGACGATCCCGTCCAACCACTCGCGGTGTCCCGCGCGATCGACAGGATTCTCTCGTCTCCGTACCGGAAATCTCCGACGCGCACTGTGATTCGATTCGGCGTGTCCTCACCATGGACATAGCGGAAGAGAAACACCTGGCCGGGACGTATACGCCTTGGGTTGAGCCCATCCGCTGCGTTGACTACATCGACGAGCTGCGCTCCGTAGATGTTGTGGCGGCCGAGCAAGTGCGATAGGGTCTCGTTCTGATGTACGGTGTCAGCTCGATGGAAGTAGGCGGTTGTCACTAGCAAGGGGGCCGCAACGGGGAGCTGTCGAGACGAGAACGCGACGCTGGCGGTGAGAAGCACCGCCATTAGAACTGCGCTTCCAACCAGAATGGCTCGCACCACCCGGGGGCGCCTCAATCCATCTGCCTCCGGATGAACGTGGGGATCTCCATTTCGGGAACCTCCGCCGGTGGCGGCACTGGCTGCGTTACGGACACATTGGAGTTGCCACCCGTCACTACTCTGGGCTTGGACCGCTGCGGAAACGGCAAAACACCCGGTGTAGTCACTCTGCCGAAGGGTCCTTCGTGCAGCCCCAGCGTCTGGTCGAAGCCGGTGGCGATAACGGTAACGCGAACCTCTCCATCCATGGCTGGGTCGGTAACCGCACCGAAGATGATCTCGGCCTGGTCGCCTGCTGCGTCGTGAATCACGTCGTTTATCTGGCTCACTTCACCCAAGGTGAGATCCTCGCCACCCGTAATATTGACCAACACGCCGGCGGAACCATTTATCTGGACATCGTCGAGCAATGGGCTCGAGATGGCCTGCTGCGCCGACTCTAGCGCCCGATCCTCACCACGCGCAGCCCCCATCCCCATCAACGCGGATCCGCCATTCTGCATGACGGTGCGGACATCCGCAAAGTCAACGTTGACCAGGCCGGTGATGCTTATCAGCGACGAGATGCCCTGCGTGGCATGCAACAACACTTCGTCGGCCTTCTTCAGAGCATCCTGAAAGGTCACGTTCTTGTTTACCACCGAGAGTAGACGCTCGTTCGGCACGATAATCATTGTGTCGACATGCTTTGCCATCTCGGTTATCCCGAGTTCGGCCTGACGCATTCTCTTCTTTCCCTCGAACAGAAACGGTCGAGTGATGATTCCGACGGTGAGCGACCCCACATCGCGTGCAAGTTGCGCTATGATGGGTGACGCCCCCGTCCCGGTTCCCCCGCCCATGCCGCAGGTCACGAAGACAAGGTCCGCTCCCTCCAGCACGTTGAGAACGTCATCCCGGTTCTCTTCGATTGCCTGGCGACCGATCTCCGGCCGTGCTCCGGCCCCGAGCCCGCGCGTCAACTTCTTGCCGATCTGCACCTTGAGGTCAGCCTTGTTCTTCATGAGGGCTTGCGAGTCCGTGTTCACTGAGATGAACTCCACCCCCGTGAGGTGCTCGTCGATCATCCGATTGACCGCGTTCCCACCACCGCCGCCCACCCCCACGACCTTCATACGCGCGTTTTGCGCAACTGTCTCTTCGAGTTCAAAGACCATGGGTCCCTCTCGAGCCCTCAGTTTAGAAGAAATCCTGCAACCAACGCTTTATCGGGGTTAGAAAACCATTCAATCCTACACCTCCGAATGACTTGCCACCGATCAGCTGCCTGGCACCGTACAAGGCCAATCCCACCGGCACCGCATAGCGCGGCGCCTGCACGTTGTCGACCAGACCGGTGATGCGACGGTCCGGAACTCCTTTGCGCACCGGCATCGCAAACACCTCACGCGCCAACTCTACGACTCCGATCATCTGCGCGCCGCCGCCCGTCAGGATCGCGCCCGCGGGCAGGCGCCCCGCGAATTCGGTGCTCTCAATCCGCTCCAACACCATTCCCAAGATCTCGTCGAGTCTCTGATGAATGATGTGGGCCAACAACTCCCGCTTGACCGGTCTGGTACCCTGGCCCGGCGTACCCGGCAGCTCAATCTCCTCATTGGGATCGACAAGGGGAGTGTAAGCCACACCCCAACGCTCTTTCAGTCGCTCCGCGTCAGCCTGTGTGACGCTTAGGCCCTGCACGATGTCGCCGGTCACGTGAACGCCCGCGTACGGAAGCGACGCCAGATGGCGCAGCTTGCCGTCGTGGAACACGGCCACCGTGGTCGACCCACCGCCCAACTCGAGGAGGGCGCAACCGATTTCCTTCTCGTCTGCCGTAACCGTGGCCGAGGATGCAGCCAATGACTCCAGCACGAGCTCCGCCACCCTATATCCTGCACGCTCAACCGATTTCCGAAGGTTCTGGGCTGCCTTGTTCTGCACGGCGACCAAGCACATCTCCACTTCGAGCCGCAGTCCCGCCATCCCGACCGGATCGCTGATTCCGCCTTGGCTGTCGACCTTGTACTCCTGCGGAATGAAGTGCAGCAGCTCGAAGTCGTCTCCAAGACTCACCGCTTTGGCCACTTCGTCAACCCTTAGAACGTCTGATCGCGAGATTTCCTCGCTCGCGACTGATGCCAGCCCGGTAGAGATCCGCGTCTGAACGTGGTCTCCCGCAATACCGCAAAACACGGATCGCACATCAACTCCCGCCATCCGTTCGGCATCTTTCATTGCTTGCTTTATCGAGCGTGTGGTCTCCTCGATGTCGCGGACCAACCCGCGTTTCACGCCAGTGGTTCGCGCCAACCCAACTCCGAGGACCTTGGCACCTGGCCTGGCGGCATCACCAGTGACCTCAGCAATGACGGCGCAGGTCTTCGAGCTTCCCAGATCCAACCCGGCTACCAATTGACCGTGACTCATGCTCCGCTCAACCTAACAAAGACCTTGTGCGCAAACCGAGCATCCAGCCGATCGAACCTGTGTCCGCCTGCCCGTAGATGCCGTCTCACAGCCTCAATAGCCACGATCTCGGAGACCGTTGGCACGCCTCCGAGTATTACGCTTTCCTTCTCCAACTCCAAGATCACAGCGTCCCCCTCGCCACGCCGGGCATACGATACCTGACCAAACAGCAGCGAGTCGGCGGCCCTAACGGCAGCGAGCGATCTCATCACCAGTGAATCCGCACGCTCCACCAAGGGCAGGTCGAATCCAGTGGCCGTCGGATCGTACGCAAGTGGGTGCGCGTCACCATCCAGGGCAATTAGTCCGTCACTCCCCGGCAAGAACGCCACCGGTGGCTTCTCCCGCACCATAATTCTAAGTGTACCCGGCAAACGGCGCTCGACCCGTGCTGCGAGAACTCCAGGGATTCCCTGCGCCCGCTCCTCCAGGTCACCTGTTGCCTGAAACAGATCCCGCTCGTCGGCCAGGTCGAGGCTGGCCAGAACACTCTCAGGATCCAGGAAACTCACGCCTACGAGTTCCACCTGCCTGACTCTGAAGAATCCGGTCAGTCTCAGGGCGCTTGGCAGCATGAAAAGGCTCGCCGCAATGGCCGCCCCAGCAATCCCCAACAGTAGGCGACCGCGGGTCACGCCGCAGCCCCGCCTATTATGCGCAGCAACTCGGACCCCACTTCAGTAATGTCTCCAGCCCCCAACGTTAGGACAACGTCTCCTTCCTGCAATAGCTGCTCAACACTCCGGGGTACCGCCCGCCGGTCGCCAACCCACTCGACGACCCCTCCAGCCCGCCGCACCGCCTTGGCCACGAGCTTCCCCGTCACCCCCGGGATCGGCGCCTCGCGGGCCGGGTATATCGGCAGGACCACCGCCAAGTCCGCCACCGACAACACGATGCCCAAGGCCGCGCTCTGAGCTTTGGTGCGGCTGTAGAGGTGTGGCTGAAACACCGCGACTATGCGGCGTCCCGGAAACCGCTGTCGCGCCGCTCCCAAGGTGGCAGCTACCTCGGTCGCATGGTGCGCGTAATCGTCCACCACCGTGATGCCGCGGGCGGTGCCCAGAACCTGGAAACGACGGGAGACGCCGACGCCGCCCCTCAGACTGGCTGCGGCTGTGGCAACATCTTCCTCGAGGGTAAAGACCACGCCCAGTGCCATGGCCGCATTCCGCAGGTTGTGGACACCGGGCACCTGCAAGCTCAGATCAACCGTGTCACCCGACGGGGTCGAGAGACGGGCGGTGCTCCCCGGCTGCCCGTGGTTGAGCTCAGTCAGCCGGAAATCTGCCTTAGGGGTAACACCGACCTTCCAGGTGGGTACGTCGAGCCTGGCGCTGACTCTCACTGCACCTCGATCGTCAGCACCAACCAGTGCTCGACTAGCCCTACCGGCGAATTCCACGAAAGCGCTCTCAAGCGCTTCAGTGGTACCGTAGCACTCCAGGTGATCTGCCTCGACGTTGTTGATTACCGCGACGTCGGGATGTAACTCGAGGAAGGAGCGATCGTACTCGTCGGCCTCCACCACGTAGAGATCCGAATCACCTACGATGGCGTTTCCGTCCCAATCTTCCACGCGCCCTCCGACTATACCTGTCGGATCTCTTCCAACGGATTGGAGTGCCACCGTGATCATGGCGGTTGTGGTCGTCTTGCCGTGCGTGCCCGCTACTGCAATGGTCCTGCCGTGCCGCACCACCTCCGCCAAAGCCGCTGCCCGCTTGATCACTGGAATGCCAGCGCTTCGCGCCGCTTCCAGCTCGGCGTGGTTCTCGGGCACTGCTGCCGTGTAGACGAGAGCTTTGACGCCTTCAACGTGATCGGCGGCGTGGCCGTCGAGCACGGAAATCCCCCTGGCAGCTAGGTCCGCCGCCCCGGCAGGATTGGCATCACATCCGGAGATCGCCACCCCTCGGCTCCTGGCGATAAATGCCAGGGCACTCATCCCCGCACCGGCTATCCCCATGAAGTGGATGGGTCGGGGATCGTCCGGGATGAACAGTGACATTGGCGGGCAGCAATTTAAGAGAAACGCGAAAGTTGCGAAAGGCCTTACACTTAGCTCACTATGGTCAGAAGATGAGAGGCGATATTTCGAGCCGCTTCGGGTTTTCCTCGGGCTCTCGCGGCGCCTCTCATCTGAGCGGTGCGCCCAGGGTCTTCGAGCAGACCGAAAATCACGGCCCGAAGGCTCTGAGGCGTTAGCTGTGACTGTTCGAGCACGATAGCTGCCCCGGCTTGGGCCAGAGCCTTAGCGTTCTTGGTCTGATGGTCCGCCGCGGCTCCTGGAAGAGGAACATAGATGGCCGGCAGACCCCAAGCGCACAATTCTGCCGTCGTCATGGCGCCAGCGCGTGCTACCACGACGTCACTCACGGCATAACCTGCGGCGATCGGGTCCCAGAAGTCTCGCACGAACCGGTGCGGGGGACGATGATAGCCGGCGTACTCCCGCCACGTTGTCCGTCCCGTGCTCCACAGCAAGACCGTTTGATCGAAACACCCCTCGTCCACGAGGGTCTTGACGGCGCTGTTCACGGCACTCGCGCCCTGGCTACCGCCCATCACGAACAGCACCTTTGCCTGCCGCGGTATGCTCAGCTGGTCCCGTGCGGCCGCCCGATCTCCTGTCTCCGGGGGCCGCGCGATGGGATTGCCGGAGGGGTGAACCGCGGTTATCGGCCCCGGCTTGAGATGCGCGCGTGCCTCTGGGAAGCCCAGGTGTATTTGGCTCGCCCTACGAGCGAGGAGTCGGGTTGTCATTCCCGGATATGCATTCTGTTCCTGCAGCGCTATCGGTACGCCACGCCTCGAAGCCTGAAACAGAACCGGACCCGACACGTAACCGCCCGTTCCGACGACCAAGACCGGCCGCTCCTCACGCAATAGGCGGTTGCACTCGCGAGCCAGGCGCCAGACGAGGGCGGGCCACTTGAAATTGCGCCACCAGGCGCGACGGTGGATCGGTTCAAGCGGTAACAGGTGGTAACGATAGCTGCGTTGTGGGAGTATCGACGCTTCGACGCCGCGGCGGGCACCAATGAGCACCGGCTCCACAGAGCGGTCCAGCTCAACAAGCGCATCAGCCAGCGCGAGCGCCGGCATCAGATGACCACCCGTGCCGCCACCCGCCAGCAGAACCCTCACAGGTTCGACTCCCGGCGCGTCCCTTTAGCGGCGATGTTCATGAGCACTCCCACCGCCGTCAAAGAGACGATGAGATTCGAGCGGCCGAACGACACAAAGGGAAGAGGCAGCCCCGTTGCAGGTACCAGCGACAGAGTCACTGCAATATGGAGGAGCGCCGTGAGGCCGATGAGGGCCGTCAGCCCGACGCCGAGGAACATTCCGAAGCGATCGCGCGCTGCGCGCGCGATGCGGAATCCTATCATCATGAACGCGGCGTAGAGCAGCAGGAATACCGTGACACCGACAAATCCCCACTCCTCACCGATCGTGCTGAAAATGAAATCGGAGTATGCGTAAGGAAGGTATCCGAGCTTCTGCAGGCCCTCGCCCAAGCCTGCCCCAAACACACGACCAGATCCGAAACCGATCAGTGACTGGCTGATCTGCCAACTCTCTTCGGCCAGGTCTCCTCCTGGACTCAGGAAGTTCACCATCCTCTGCAACCGGTATTGGGCGCTGGCAATCGAGTGCAGCACAAAAGGCAGAGCGACGACCGCCACCACCAAGAAGTGACCGATCTTGGCTCCGGCCGTGAACAGGACGATGGCAGCCAACAGTAGCGCGACGCTCGCCGTTGATAGATCTGGCTCCAGCAGGATGAGTGAGGAGACCGGTACAAGGACTACTACAAACGGCAGGAGGCCTCGCTTGAACCCGCGCAGTGCGTCGCCCTTCTTCGCAGCCAACATCGCGGTCCAGACTACGATGGCGAACTTGGCGAATTCCGATGGCTGAATCGTCGCGAAACCGAGAGACATCCATCTTCTGGCTCCATTGCGCTCGATTACGATCGCGTCAGCCATGGGCAGCAGCAGAATCACCAGGGCGACTGCGGCGACTGCCAACAACGGCCACGCCTGGCGCTGCCACAAGTGATAGTCGATCCGTGAGACTACCAGCATCACGCCAATCCCGACGACCGCCCCGATCAACTGACGCTGAGCGTAGATGCTCCCAGCACCGCCTCGCTGGATGGCCCAGATGCTCGACGCTCCATAGACCGCAACGACGCCGAAGGCCGCCAGCATGACGGCGATTATACCAACCAACCGGCCTTCCCAGAGCGAACTGGAAGCCGTGACGCCGCCCCTCACATCATCTCCACCAAGCTACTGAATCGCTCGCCCCGCTCCTCATAGCTCGTAAACTGGTCGAAGCTGGCGCAGGCGGGAGAAAGGAGCACCGCGTCGCCTCGCCGCGACAGAGATGCCGCCGTTGCCACGGCCTCGTCAAACGGTTCAACTGCATGGAACGGCCAGGCATCACGCAGCGACGACGCGATCACCTCCCTCGCTTCACCGTAGGCCACGATGCAGCGGCACTCAGGACTCACGGCTCGCTTCAGCTTCGAATAGTCGTCCCCTTTCGGCCGCCCCCCCACAATCCACACAAACCGGCGATCCATCGCGGCCATTGCCACTGACGCCGAAGCGATGTTCGTTGCCTTCGAGTCATTGATCCACAGCACCCCTGCAACTTCCTTCACCGGTTCCAAACGATGGCGTAGCGGCCGGAAAGACCGAATGCTCTCAGCCACTGTCTCGACCGTGACGCCGGTTGCGGTCACGGCCAAGGCAGCGGCGAGTGCATTCGATACGTTGTGATCACCCAGAAGCGCAAGCTCCGACCGCTCGGCCAAGGTCTCACCAAGCAGTACCAGCCTGCTGGTGCTCCGATCGTACCACCCATCCGCTTCCCCACTCAACTTCCAATGCAGCCGAACTCCCAACGCACCTTTCGCCAAGTCCAGCACAGCGCCGTCATCGCCGTTCAACACCCATACAGAGTCCGGTGACCCGTTACGGAATAGGTTCTTCTTGTCGGCATAGTACTCCTCTGAGTTCTCGTAGCGGTCCAGGTGATCGGGTGCCAGATTGGTCAGCACTCCGATGTCCGGGTCGAGATGCGGTGCGTCATGCAGCTGGAACGACGACGCCTCGACCGCCACCCAATCCGGCCGTGTCGATAGTCCAGCTACTTCTATGAGGGGGAATCCGATATTCCCTGCAGCCACCGCATTCACCCCGGCCTGCTGCAGGATATGCGCGATCAGCGCGGTGGTTGTGGTTTTGCCGTTAGTCCCCGTAACTACGATCAGTCGGACGTCCGGCAACATCATGGCCGCGAGGTCGAGTTCGGCGAGGATCTCGCGCTGAGCACGGCGCGCCAGATCCAGTGCCGGCGCATCGGGCGGAACGCCCGGTGATGTGATCACTGCGGCCGACCGGCTTATCCGATCGAAATCGTGGCGCCCCAACTCAACATCGACACCTGTGCCAGCGAGTCCGTCTCGCGCCGCGCCTAGGCTGCCAGTGCCAGCGCTGTCCGATGCGTATACTCGCAGACCCTGCGATGCCAAGAACCGAGCAGCTGCGACTCCACTCCTACCCAATCCAACAACGGCAATCTCGCCATTCCTCCAGGCGGCCGGAATCATCTGATCTTGAGGGTCGCCAGTGCCACGAGAGCACAGATCACGGCGAGAATGTAGAAACGCGTCACTACCTTCGACTCCGCCCAGCCAAGTTGCTCGAAGTGATGGTGCATCGGCGCCATGCGAAACACACGGTGCTGCCGCGCATACTCGAGACCGTGTCGCCTCTTCCGCAGGCGGAACACCGAGGTCTGGATTATCACAGAGAGGGTCTCCGCCGCAAATACTCCGCCGATCAGTAGCAGCAGGAACTCCGACTTGAGCAGTATCGCGACCGTTCCAAATGCGCCGCCGATAGCTAGACTGCCAGTATCTCCCATGAATACCTCGGATGGGTGCGCATTGTACCAAAGAAAGCCCAGCGCAGCTCCCATCAACGCGGCGCAGAAGACGGCCAGCTCGCCGGCGCCATTGAGGTAGTACACGAACAAATACTGAGTGTAGTCGAAGCGACCAAAGATATAGGCGAAGATGGCAAATGCGGCCGCGGCAATCACAGTGAGTCCCGCAGCCAGCCCATCCAGTCCGTCTGTGAGATTAACGGCGTTGCTGCTACCCGTTACCACCACGGTCACGAAAGCCACATACAGCATCGGGTGTAGAGACACCAGCAGATACTTGAAGAACGGAAGCGTGGTGGAACTGGCCGGCAGGTCCTCCACTACCGGCCACAATAGCAGGTACGTACCCAATGCCAGACCGAATGTGACCTGGCCGACGATCTTGTGTCGAGCGACGAGCCCGCGGGCTTTGCCCTGAACCACCTTCAAGTAGTCATCCACGAACCCAATCGCACCCATCCACAGGGTCGCGGCAGCGGCAACGACAACGTATTGACTGTCTAGACGAGCCCATAGAAGCGTTGGCACGACTGTACAGGCCAGCACTATGAGCCCACCCATCGTGGGCGTTCCTCGCTTGGAGTGGTGTGATGCCGGCCCGTCTGTGCGTATCACCTGTCCAACGCCCTTCTGCTTCAGTCTCCTGATGATCGCAGGCCCGACGATGAACGCCAGCAATATGGCCGTCACCGTTGCCCCTGCGGCTCGGAAAGAGATGTAGTTGAAGACGTTGAACCCAAAGAACTCTGAGGTCAGTGGAGTCAAGAGATGGTAGAGCACGGTAACCGGTCGCCTTAGTTGCTAGACGTGATAAAGGGAACTGCGCGCTCCATGTGAACGCCATGCGATCCTTTCACCAGCACGATCTCATCGCCTTCGAGCAGCGGCGCAACGGCTTGGCCCAGGGCTGCGGCATCTGGGGCCGTCACCAAACGGTCTCCCAGCTCGTCCGCGTACTTCGCGAAAGCGGGGACGAAGTCTCCCGTCACGGCGACCATATGTGGATCGACCGCCATAACCGCGTCGGCCATGCGGGCATGCAGAGCGCTGGCCTGGTCGCCCAGCTCCAGCATCGTGCCAAGTACAGCCACGATTCTGCGGCCTCCGCGAATGGACTCCGCGGTCTCGAGCAGCGCGAGCAGCGACTCTGGATTCGCATTGTATGCGTCGTGAAGCAGTATGCCCCGACCGTTAGGGATAGCTTCACATCGACCTGCAGGTAGAGACACATTCCCCAATGCGGGGCCAACGTCTGCGATATCCAGTTCGAGTTGCAGTGCGACCGCTACCGTCAGGATGGCGTTGTCGATCTGATGCCTGCCAAGCAGGGGCAGATCGATTCGCACCCTGTCGAACACGAACCAGCCACAACCTGACTCCGTCAGTCCATACTCCTCGGGCCGCACGTCCGCAACGTCACTCATTCCAGCCGTCACGACGTGCGTCGCCGCCTGTCCAGCATATTCGGCCAACGCAGGTGGGTCGACTCCGACAACCGCAGTGTCAACACCGTCGAGCAGCGATACTTTTTCTCGCAGGACACCCTCGAGCGACTGGAAGCCCTCGAGATGCCCTGAACCCACGTTGGTCACGAGCCCCAGGGTCGGCTCTATGATATCGCGGAGTCGCGAGATCTCGCCCGGCAGATTCGCGCCTGCCTCGACCACCAAAGCTTCGCAGTCTCTTGGAGCGTCGAGGATCGTTAGGGGCACTCCAATCAGATTGTTCAGGTTTTCCGTCGTGGCATGCACGGTCCACTCGGTCGCCAGTGCACACCGCAGCATTTCCTTGGTCGAGGTCTTTCCATTGGTGCCGGTGATGCCTACCACTGGCCCCTGGATCTCACGCCTGCGCTCCCTCGCCAACTTGCCAAGAGCAGCAATCGTATCTTCCACCTCGTACAGTGCCAGACCATCGACTGATGCAGTACCGTAACGCACAACGGCCCCCAGGGCACCAGCATCTCGGGCGTTCTGCAGGAACCGGTGTCCGTCGAAGTGCTCACCCTCCAATGCAACGAACAGGGAACCAGAATCGAGACTCCGGGTGTCGGTGCTTATTGACGTAAAGCACACATCTGTGAGACAGTCGGTTTCCAGTGCGGCTGCAACGCGAGCAGCGGGCCAGGGCGTCATGACCTGTCCGCCACTGCCGATCGGACAATGGAGGGCTCGTCGAACGGCAGCTTTTCGGTGCCGACGAGCTGATACGCTTCGTGTCCCTTACCCAACAGCAAGAGACAATCGCCGGGACCCTGCAGGGACACTGCTTTGTGGATCGCCTCCTCGCGATCCAGGATACGGAGGTAGGGAGCAGCCCCGATACCCACTTCGATGTCGTCCATGATCGACTCGGGGTCCTCAGAGCGGGGGTTGTCCATGGCGATCACCACCAGGTCGGATCCTGTGGCCGCGATTCGACCCATCTCCGGTCGCTTGTCCCGATCCCGATCCCCGCCGCACCCAAACAGTACCGTCAGCTTTCCCGGCGTGATCTCACGCACCGCTCTGATCGCGCGCTCGAAGCCGTCAGGAGTGTGGGCGTAGTCGCGCAGCACATTGAACTCGGCTGTGGCCAGTAGTTCCATACGCCCGGGTACCTGAGGAGCGTCTACCATCCTGGCACATATCTCCCCCGGGTCGAGGCCGATCGCCCACGCGGCCGCTGCAGCCGCGGTCGCGTTGCTGACATTGTATTCACCAATCAGGGGAATTTGGGTGCTCCGCTCCGCACCGCCAAACGAGATGACGACATCGGCACCGTTCTCAGACAAGGCCTCGTCAATCACACGGACCTCCGCCTCCTGTGCCCGGCCGTAATACACACGCCGCACCCCGCCATGTTGAGGCATACCTCGCCACACCGGATCGTCGGCATTCACCAGCTCCATTCCATCCCGCTCCAGCAGCTGCGACAGTCTCATCTTCGCGGCCGCATACGACTCCAGGTTCCCGTGATAATCCAGGTGCTCGTGCGTCAGGTTGGTGTAGATTGCCGACCTGAAGCGAACGGCCTCGAGCCGCCGCTGATCCAGCCCATGCGATGATGCCTCGAGCGCAACGTGCCTGACCCCGCGTGCACTCAGGTCCGCCAGAACGGCCTGGAGCTCCACCGGCCCTGGGGTGGTGAGCGAACCATATCCTTCGAGTCGGTCACCACGACCGTCCAGGGCACCTAGAGTCCCCAGGGACGCCGCTGTCTGGTCTGAGTTCAGCAGATGGCGCAGGATCGATACAGTGGTGGACTTGCCGTTTGTGCCTGTAACACCTATCAGCTGCATTGACTCGGCCGGCCTGCCAAACCACTCGCGAGCAGCGATGCCCGCCGCCACTCGGCTTTCGTCGACGACCACCTGCGGTAAAGCGTGCTTGGTACGACGCAGCACAAGCGCGGCGCCGGCGCCCCTCGTTATTGCATCTGCCAGGTAAGCATGGCCGTCTTGGGTCACTCCCTGGATCGCGCAGAACAGGTTTCCGGACACCACGTGGCGTGAATCCTCGACAACACCCGTCAGCTCGACCGTCTCCGATGGCTCCTCGACCAACACATCAGCCTGCTTCAGTGCTTCGACTACCATCCCGAGGTTCATTCGGGAATCCCACCCAGCTCACGAGCCACAACCTTCACCACCGTGCCCGGGGGAACCGGCGTTCCCGCCGCTGGATCCGAGGTCACCACAACGCCCCAACCCGACGGCTGCATCTTGAGTCCGGCCTTGTGCAGGCGACCCGCCGCCACTCTGAGCGTGAGTCCGTTCAGCTCGGGCACTGCATGGGGAGCGCCGGAATCCGTCACTGCTGGAACAAGAGGCCATGCGAATACACGCCTGGGGGGAGGCTCTCGGTCGGATGACACCGGGAGGGCCGGCGCCTCAACGCCCGCAAGGAGCCCTCGATCAAGGGCCCCGGTCTCCGCGGCGAGCACCTGTTGCAAGACAGCCCGAGTCACAGGCGCCGCCGTTACGCCACCGTAGTGCCCAACTGGGTTGTCCAGCTTCACGACTGTTACCAGCTGTGGGCGGTCGGCCGGGAACAACGATGTGAAGCTGGCAGTGTAGGAATTGGGAACATATCCGCCCGGCCCGGCTCGCCACGCAGTCCCGGTCTTTCCAGCAACCTCGTACCCGCGCATTGCCGCCGTCTCACCGGTTCCGCCAGGGTAGACAACACCCCGCAGAGCCGTTCGCAGCTGTGTGGCTGCCTCGGGCAGTACGGCCCGCCGCACCGGAGCGGGTTCGTGCTCATAAACCGTCGCGCCGCCGGCGTGTTCCACCCTCTTGATGAGCGTAGGTCGCATCAGCAAGCCGTCGTTGGCGATCCCGGCGTAGGCTTGAGCTAGCTGCAAGGGCGTGACGTTCAGCTCATAGCCCATGGCCATGCTCTCTCCCGTGATTCCACTCCAGTCCTTCGGCGGCTTGAGTACGCCGGACGCCTCACTGGGGAATTCAACCGCCGTCGGTGTGCCCAGGCCGAAGCCCCGCAACATGGAATACTGCGCCTCCGGTGAAAGACGCCTGGCAAACTTCACGATCCCTATGTTACTCGACTGCTCTATGATCTGTTGAAGCGTGAGCCATCCGTTCGGGTGAACGTCGGTGATGGTGCGGTGAGCGGTTACATAGGTTCCGTTTTCAGTCCAGATCGAGTCGTCAAGAGAAGCCTTTTCCTCCACCAGCAGTGCGGCGGCGGCGAAGACCTTGGCGGTCGACCCCGGCTCAAAAACCGAGTTGAACGCGCTTGCAGTACTACTTCCATCGACCGTATGCGAGGCGACCGCGAGTATCTCTCCGGTCTGCGGATCCAACACCACGACGTCGCCGGATTCCGCAGCGTACTCCGCTATGGCGTCGTCCAGCGCGTCCTCGACGATCTCCTGGAGCGCAGCATCGATCGTCAGATAGACATCGAGACCCGGATTCGGTAAGGAGCCCAAACGCCCTGGCGACTCGTACCGACGTCCTTGTCGGTCCCTTATCACTACGCCACTGCCGGGTGTGCCTGCGAGCAGGGTGTCGAGCACGCTCTCGACCCCGCCGGCTCGGCGTCCGTCAGCGGCAGGTCTGCCCAGAATCGTCCGCGCCAAACCCGGGTCAGGATAGAACCGCTGCAGCTCGCCCGTCAGGTGCACACCCTGCACGACGCGGAGAGCCTGTACCTGTTCTGATGTGAAACCCCCACCAAAATAGGCGTAGCGTTGCCGCAGCTGTCGGAGGACGACCCTGCGTGACAGGCCAAGCTGCGAAGCGATGGCCTCCGCATCTCGTTCCAGATTGACTAATTCGTTGGCGGCAACGCCGACATTAAAGACCTCGATGGTCTGCGCCAGGACGATGCCGTTACGATCGTAGATTGTGCCGCGCGGCGCCGGGAGCTCTACTTGCTCGGTACGTTGCGCTCGTGCTGTGGCGGCGTGCTGCGCACCCATTAGGAGCTGGACCTGTGCCGCGCGCGCGAGCACGATACCGATTCCCAACGCGAAAGCAAGCTGGACGGCGCGCAGGCGAACGACCGGTTTAGCCACTGATCATCGTTCCTCGTATCCAGGCGTCTGCAGGATTATCATTTGGCTGTCAGCTGGCAAGCGAAGCCCCAGCGATTCCGCCTTCGGAACCAGGATCGCTCTGCTCTCTGCTCGCCGAATCCGCCTGACCAGGTCGTTGCGCATCGATTTGAGTACGAGATGGCGTTCGCGCACTTCAGCCAGTTCCCTCGCATTCACGTATCCAGCGGTGTCACGAGTAATGACCCACGCCGCAACCGCGAGCGCGAAGAGCAGCCAGAGCATAAACCAAATCCTACCCTTTAGCCTCATCAGCTTTCCTGAAGACCCTCAGCTTCGCGCTCCGAGAGCGCGGGTTCTCGGCCACCTCGTCAGCCGAGGGACGAATGGGCTTGCGTGGGCGTGCGGAACCCAGTTTCCGGCCGCGGCAGGTGCAGATCGGGGTTTGAGGCGGGCAAACGCAGTCCCGTGCCCAGTCGCGGAACATCCTCTTCACGACACGGTCCTCTCCCGAATGGTAGCTGATGACCGCGATGATCCCACCGTCCTCGAGCGCCTCCAGAACAGAGGGTAGCGCCAGCTCCAACTGTCTGATTTCTTCGTTCAATGCGATGCGGATTGCTTGAAACAACCGCGCGAAATCACCGGGCCCACTGCGGGGGCCGAGCGTCTCACGAATGGCGTTCACCAAATGGTCGCTGGTCGCGAACAGGCTGTTCGCACGCCGTCGAACCACTGCCGCCGCTAGGCGAGGGGCCTTGCGTTCGTCACCGTATTCTCTGAATACCCTCTCCAATTCCCGCTCATCCAGTGAGTTCAGGAGCTCCGCCGCGGTGACATCTGAGCGAACTGACATGCGCATGTCGAGCGGCGCACCGGGTCTGAAGGAGAAGCCGCGCTCCGTCGAATCTAACTGGTGTCCGGACACTCCCAGGTCGAACAGTGTGAAATCGGGTCCAAATGCCGCGATCGCGGCCAGGGATTCAGGACTGCCGAAGCTAGCATTCAGCCACTGCGTGGGGGATTGGGAGATGCGCGCGCGGGCGGCGGCGATCGCATCAGGATCTCTGTCGATGGCGAGGAGCTCGATATCAGATCGGTCGAGCCGGGCGGCATGACCACCCCCCCCCACTGTGCAGTCGACGATTCGGCGCCGGCCCTCTGCCAGGCGGACGACCTCCTCAACCAGCACCGGTATGTGGAATGCAGTCCCACTCATGGCAGAAAAGAGGGAGGCCCCGCATGCATCGCAGGCGGGGCCTAAATGAGTCTTCTAGCTGTTGCCACGGGGCTGACGGGACTCGAACCCGCGGCCTCCGGTGTGACAGACCGGCACTCTAACCAACTGAGCTACAGCCCCCAAATTGCACAGCTAAGCAATGTAGAGGGGACTGTGCCCGCAAACAAGCTCCTAACCGCCTGGCGGGCAGAAAGACGCCCGGAACTGCTCGGGACGACCGGCCAACTGCTGTAGATAACCCAACAACTGTCCTGCTGTCTCCTCCGATACCGAGCGCCCTATGTTGAGCGCCTCCGTCGCCCTGCGCAAGTAGTTTTGATACTCGGGCAACATCCGGCACGACTGCGACTCCATGATCTGTTGATCCAGCGGGGTCGCTTTGAAGAACAGAGCAAACCCGAGCCAGAAGTTGACCTGAGTGGTGAGCAGCCCCCTGGGATCATTCGCCAGAGACTTTTCGGCCCAAGCGATGCCGAGGTCTAAGTCCACCTGAGGTTGGATGATCTTCTGGGCGCCCTTGAGATACTCCAGGCCAACAGCCGTCATGACGTTGCTGTCGCCGGGAGTGGCGGCCAGAATCTCCCCCAGCATTCCATCGATCCTGTCAATCGCTGCCGTATCAAGCGGAGAGAGTGTGTCGACAGTCAACGCCTCACCCAAAGCGGTCACTACCTTGAGCTTGGCTGGGATGTTGTCGGGGCTCAGCTCAACCAGCCGCTCATAGGCCTCGAGCGATCCGGCTGCATCCTGTTGGGCCTCCAGCAGAACCGCCCTGGACTGCCAAAGCCAGATTGCGTCCGGCAGGTGCTGCACGCCCTCCTCTGTCCAGTAGAGCATGGCGGCCGTGTCTGCGACTTCCGTCGCCAGACCGAACACACCGCGGTAGAACTCCGCATTACCGACTAGCGCCGAGTCGAGCTCATACTGCCGAGTGCTGGCTCCAAGCGCACAATCCCAGTCCTCTCCCTCCAGACAGGCTCTGACCTTGAGCTCCACGAACCGCAGATTCTCCGGGTCGCGGGCCAGGCCGTCATCGAGGACCTGCCGGGCTTCATCATAGTTGCCTGTAACAACATATCCCGAGGCGGTCGCGAAGCGCATGTCTGCGTCATTCGGGTTTGCATCCAGCTGACGAGCGAAGGCCCTGACGGCACCGGCCGTGTCTCCGGCTCGCTGATACTGGCGCGCCAGTTCCTCCCAGGCGCGCATGTAGAGCGAGTCGCCAGCAGCGGCCTTCTCGTATGCCCAAACCAGGCTGTCGGACGGTTGCCGGGTCGCCTCGAATACGTACGAGAGACACAGCGCCGAAGACGGATGGTTCTCATAGATCTGGAACGCTCGCTCGGCACGGTCGCGCGCGCCCCTGAAGTCAGAGCGGTCGCGCCGCTTGGTACAGTCCTTCGCGAAATCCGCCGCTCTTACCTGGTTCTCGAGCGAATCCGCCACACGGTCAGCAAACTCACGTGGCGGATCGCCGGGTTGACCTTGAACAGTCATCCAACCCGAGAGGCCTGATCGGCTCATGTCCACCATGCGATATGTCGCCATCGGAGTGGCATCGTTCCGCCAGAAGGTACCGTAGACGAAACCGTGCGCCTGTAGCGACCGTGCAACCTGCTCCACCATCTCGGGACCGAGAATGGTGCTCTCTGGAAAGCCGGAACTCACGAAGAGTTCGTGCACTTTGTCGCTACCTATGACCTGCCACTTATGCCGGAACTTGTTTTGCGCCCGTTGGCGCAGTTGGTGCGTCATCTCATGGACGTAGACTGTGTCCTGACCCTGTGCCGGCTGCGGGGTCAGAATGAGAATGCGGTCGTGTGAGCGCTCTTGCGCACGCGCAGTTGGCGGCAATGCTAGCCAAGCGAGTAACGCTAGCGGGACGATCACAGCGCGAAGGTGCGTGGTAGTAGACTGCACCGCTACGGTCCTCCGGTTGAAGACTCTTGTTGTCAACAAAACCTGTGCCTCCACCACCCTTATACCCCACATGGGCGAAGAGGGATTCGAACCCCCGACTTCCTGCTTGTAAGGCAGGCGCTCTGAACCAACTGAGCTATTCGCCCGTTCGGTTCGGTCACAGTGCAAGGCCCAATGGGAACAGCACGCAATACCCAAGCACTAGCAGGACCGGAGCCACCGTGGTATTGCCGCCCGCCAGCAGGAGGTAGCCGACACCTACTGCCGCCACGGCACCGCCCAGCAGGACAAAGTTCCTGCCGCGGAAGTGGAGACGAGCAGGCGAACCACCCTTAGACATAGACACAGAGCCTAACCGGAAGTTCCATATGCGTCAAGCACTTGCGTGCCATTCGGGTGGAACTTCCCAGCCCTCATCCAGCGCCGCTCGTCGCTCTCTGTCGCGCCGCTTACGCCACCACCACAGGCTCACCAACACCAGGCCCAAGAGCGACCAGAATACACTCAGCGACCCAAACAGCAAGACCCACCCGTAGCGCCGGCGCAACTCCTGCCGCCACAGTTCTTCAAACTGCCCAAACGTCATCTGGTACGTGACTCTGAGGGTCCGATCGAAATCGACCGACTGGGACAGATTGGATATCAGAGGCTCCAGGCCCCGGTCGCCTCCGAGGCGCTCCAGCAACAAGACTGCAGTGGTCGCAAGAGCATAGGCGGTCTCTGCCCGCGCGGCTCCGGCGCGCAGATCGCCATTGAGCTGACGCAGCGTCGGCGTCGAGCCTCTCAGCAAAGCCCAGTTCACTCGCAGAGCCTGCAGCCGGCCCCACTCCCCAGCGGCCCGCGCCGCATAGCCTTCGTCGAACCACAGCGGGACGCGGCGTACCCTGCTGTGCAGTACGAGATGCGCTAGTTCGTGCTGCAGCACGCGACGGACATTGTTTTCCAACTTGAGCACGATGGTGTTGGATCCTGGAAAAGCTGCTCCACCACCCCAATCGGGCAACCTGCCTCTGGTGATTGAATCAAACCTTTCATCAGTGGCAGCGAGTATGACTCTAATCGGCCGATCCGTGGCGCTAGGAATACCCGGCCAGGAAGCTATTTCATCGGCCATTTCCGCCAGTACGGTGGCCGCCGATTCTTCGCCCGGCCAGAATACCACCGTGACCCTACCGACAGTGATAGCTGCGGGATCCTGCGTCGCGAGAGCGAGAGCCAGTGCTACTGCGAGCGTGGTGGCTCCCGTCCCTGTGCGACGAGTTCTAGCGTTTCCTTACAGCGCTTGCCCCACGGGTTGAACTTGTTGGCCTTGTAGCCGTCAGACCAAGTAGCGCTCGCTCCTTTGCGGTCTCCGGCAAACCATCGCGCCCTTCCGAGCTCGTAATACGCCTCTATGAGATTGGGGCCAAGCCGCAGCGTTTTCTCGAAGAAAGTCTGGGCATCTTCGAACATCTCGCGCTCTTGGTAAACTAGACCTAGGTAGAAATGCGCGTAGAGCGTGGCCTTCTTGTCATTGTCAAGCCGGATTGCCTTGGAGAGATGTTCAATAGCCTCGCCAAAAATCCCTTTCTTGAGGCAGATGTATCCAACGTTGATGCGCGCTAGTGAATTTGCCGGTTCCTTCATTAGAACTTGCTGGAAGGTCGCGAGGGCATCGTCGTAGTCTTCGTTCAGCATTTGCGCCCAGCCGAGCAGCGATTCCGCTTGCACGTCGCCGGGGGACAGCGAAAGCGCCTTCTTCAATGCTTGAAATGCACCAGGGTAGTCACCCAGGGAGATGAGACTCCAACCCTTCTCGATGAAGGTCGAGGCACCTATGTGGTCCACCCGAACCGCCGGTACCGCTCCAGTGAACTCGGGAGCACGCTCGCCGCTTTCGTTCTGGGACAGTTCCTTGTACTTCTCGACCAGGATCCGGATGTCCTCCTTCAGCATCGTGAGGTCGGTGATCCCCTGATCTACCGTCTTGAACAGCGTGATGATGTCACGCTTGACAGCTTCACGCTGGTCCGCCCCCGACACGGACGCGATCCGCCCGGTTATCTCGTCATACGATGCCCGTAAGGGCGAGACGATAGGCTCACTCATTTCGTATCTCCGCCATCAAACTTCGCAGCGCGACTCGTTGATCCGTAGCTAGCAGCTTCGCCACCGCCAACAGAATCACTGTGCGTTCTCCCAACGTGAGAATACCACTGATGCAATCTGCGGCAAGGCCCTTAACGATCGCAGGTGGCGCGGCCACGCTTTCCGCCGACGCCTTGAGAACCTCCAGCACGGCGTCCACCACCAGCCCGATTTTGCCATCGTCCCACTGCACTATCGCAATCCGTGTCCCTTCGTCGATTGACCCAGGCAGCTCCAACCGCTCTCGGAGATCCACCACCGGAATTACTTCATCTCCGTGCTTCAGCATGCCGACGAGGTAGTCCGGAGCCTTTGGCAGTGGGTTCGGCTCTTCGTACCTGAGTATCCGCTCTACCTCGAACACATTGAAGGCGAACTCATGGCCGCCGAGACGAAACGTGACGAGCTGGACCTCATCGGCGATGTTCATTACCTAGCTCCGCTCCTCCTGCAACCAGTCTCTCAGCCAACACCTCCAAATCGACAATCGGAATCAGCTCGCCTTCGTGCTGTACCACACCGGAAGCCCATGGAAGTTGCCAGGTTTCCGGAACCGGGCGCGGGTCCTCCCGCACCAACTCTTCAGCATCGTCGACCACGAAAGCAACCATAGCACCGGAACACCGCGCGAGTACAACCATGCCGTGACTGGTATCTGACGCAGCATCGTCCTCAATGAGAGCAGCTAACTGTACCAACGGCACAACACGCTGCTTGATCGGCGTCACTCCCATTACAGCAGGATGTGAACCGGGAGCGTCCAGTCTCTCGAATTCCTCTACGACCTCGACTACTTGGTCGACTCTCAGGCCTAGCCACCTGTCGCCCAATCGCACCCTGAGGTACTCTGTCAAGTTCAGCTCACTCCGTGGAGTGCTCGTTGTATCGCACTCGCTACCTGCTGCAGCGGTACGATTTCGGTCGCCCCGCCGAGCTCGGCTGCTGCCTTGGGCATGCCAAACACCACTGACGTTCCCCTGTCCTGGGCTATCCCTGTTCCCCCAGCATCTCGAATCGCACGCAATCCCGCGGCTCCATCCCGACCCATTCCCGTGAGAACTACCCCGACGGACCTCGAAGCGAACCTCGTCGCAACGGACCTGAATAGCGGGTCTGCCGCCGGTCTCACACCCCACAATGGCGCTTCCCGGTTCAGGTGGATTCGCAGGGCACCCTCGGTGGCAACAAGCATGTGATAGTCTCCCGGTGCCACCAGAGCCGTGTCCGATTCGATTCTCATGCCGTCTTCGGCCTCGTCTACTGTCAAAGCGCTCAGCTCATCCAGTCGTTGCGCGAGGCTGCGTGTGAACCCGCCAGGCATGTGCTGCACGATAAGCGCAGCATAGCCGACGCCCACCGGAAGCTGCGGCACGATTTCCACTAGAGCACGGGGACCACCGGTACTCGCGGCGATCACGAGCACTCGCGTCACGTCCGCGGTCACGGCTGACCGTCGTAGCGCCGTTCTCGGCGGCTCCAAAGCTGGACGAATCGGTCGGGTCCGGTCCAACACTACTGAGTCCGCCGCATCCAGCGCACGAAGGACCGCCACTACCATTAGCGCCAGCCCCTCGGGTTCTCCGCCGGTCGGCTTGGCCACAACTTCCACTGCGCCCAGCTCTAGAGCACGGACTGCGGCGTCGGCTCCGGGACGCCCATAGGCACTCACGACCACGATGGGCCTAGCGCACTCCCGCATTATTCTCGCGATGGCCCGGAGCCCGTCCAGCCTAGGCATCTCGATGTCCATGGTCACTAGGTCCGGATTCAATCCCCGGATCTTCTCGATGGCGTCCAGGCCGTCGCACGCCGACCCTGCGAGCCGAAACCGCCCGGACTGTGACACAGCGTCACCCAGCACACGCCGCATGAACGCACTGTCATCAACCACCAGAACGGTGGGTTGTCGCTCAGAGTTCGATCGGCTCACTACCCACCGTGCGTACAGTCACAACACCACGCTCCCCGTCCAGCCAAACCGAGCGGCTCTTCTCACCTCCGACGGCCTCTCCTACTATGGGTACCGATACGCCGCGCAAACTCGACCTGCAAGCGACAACGTTCCGCTCTCCAATGTGAACCGCTCCGGCCGCGAGCAGGTCCGCGAACATACTGGCACCGCCAACCAAGCGACATGTGATCCGCTCCTGCGCTGCGCCCTTCTCGCACATTGCACCCACCAGCCACGGGACGGCAGTGTCGGCGGACCTAATGGGATTGCTCGTGTCCCTGGATAGAGACCGCGATGGCAACAAAACGTGCGCCAAGCCGCACACTCTCGCCTCACGATCGTCCAGGATTACCGCCACACAGCTTCCGAGGCCGAGAGCTGTGAGGGTCTCACCGCTGTCGGTCACGGCCATGGCACCGAGCCTGACCAGGATCTCCTCGCCACCAGCGTTCACGGTCGACGGTATATGCGTTCTCTCGGGTTCTCGAGGATGAGGCGCGTCCTCAGTACGCCTAGCAGAGTCTCGCTTTTTCCCAATACCAAGTATCCGTCGCGACGCAGGGCGGCGATGAAACCGGAGATAAGCCGATCTTGAGTCACTCGGTCAAAGTATATCAATACGTTGCGACAGATGATCAGGTCGTACGGCGGTGCGGGCGGCGGATCCTTAATCACGTCGTGTTTGCCAAACACAACCAGATCGCGCACGCCCTGGTCGATGGTGCGGGGGCTCGCTCGACTGAAGTAGCGCTCAACTAGGTCCGCGGGCATCTCTTCGAACGCCGACTCGTTGTACACACCTCGCTGAGCTCGATCCAGGCAAGCTCCGTCGAGATCAGTCGCATCGATTCGCACGGCCTCAGGGCGGGTTCCGGATTGCCGTGCCAACTCCGAGATTAGTATCGCCAACGTGTAAGGCTCTTCGCCGGACGCGCAGCCAGCCGACCAGCATCTCAACTCGCGGGGCCCCTCGCCCCACAGCGCTGACAAAGCTGTGTTCTTAAGAGCATCCCACGTTTCCCGATTGCGAAAGAACTTAGTGACGTTGATGGTCAGTGCATCGAGCAACTTATCGTATTCGGCTCTGTCCCGTTCCAACACGTCCGCGTAGGCCTCGTACGTGTTCACTTCGCACGCACGCATACGCACGGCGAGGCGACGTCTCAGGCAACTCTCTTTGTAAGCATCGAATCCAAAGCGACGTTCCCGGGCAATTTTCTCGACCAACTGGACGAGGTTGGGATCGCGCTCGGCCGGATTACGTGAGGGCACTCACGGTATCCAGATTCGTTCGAGCCAGCTCGTGCTTCGGGTTGAGTTCCAGCGCTTTGCTCCAATACTCGGCAGCCAGTTCTCGGTCGAGTCGCTTATACGCGATGTTCCCCAGCTTGAAATAGACGTCGTCGCCTAGCTCCGGCTGCAACTTGCACGCTCGATGATACGAGTCCCAGGCCTCATCATACCGACCTGCTCGATAGTGGATATCTCCGAGGTTCTTTGACAGTTGCGGTACGGACGGCTCGTCTGCGATGGCCACTTTGAGAACCTCCTCTGCCTCCTCTACACGACCCAGCAGCTCCAGCAAGGCGCCGAGGTTATTCCGCAGCACTGCGTGCTCTGGGTAGCGCTCCAAGCCTTCTCTCAACACCGCCTCCGCCTGGTCGTAATCCTCCTGGCATCCCGCTGTCAGTGAACGCGCCCAGTACCAGATCTCACTCAGTAGCTGCTCGCCCGCTACCTCCCGCGCGCGGTCGAGCCGTCCAGCAGCGACCTCGAAGTCCCCCCGTCGTAGAGCCACGACGCCCCATCCAGTGAGGATGTGTCGGTCCCTACGCGCCCTGGTTGCTGCCTCGGCGTAGTGTGCCTCGGCATCCTCGAGCAGACCCGCTTTCTCGCAACTCAGTGCCAGGTTGTACAGCACTGACGGCCGCGATCCGCCGCGCTCGACGGCTACCTTGAAAGCGTCCATTGCCTGCTGCCATTGGGCCTGCCGAAAATGGATCAACCCGAGGTAAAACGAGGCACCGCCATCCGACGGTCGCAGCTCGACGACGCGCCTGAACTCCCGCATCGACTCGTCAAGCATGCCGGTGCGGTAGAACGCTATCCCGAGATTACGGTGCTCGTCGACTCGGACATCCGGAACCTCCGGCTCCCGCTCCGTCTCCTTGCGACCCGAGGCGTGCACGAACCCCGCAGTAATGAGGCCGTAGAGCGCCTTGCCCACGTCGAACTCAACCATCCCGGTCTCCTCGACGATCATGGCAACCTCACGGGTTCCGTCCAGAAAAGGTACAAGACGTTGCTGCTCTTCCGACAGCGTCACACTCGATGATTCCAGATGGTCCTCGTCCAACTCGAAGACGATGTCGAGTGAGGGGATCTTCTTTTCGATCTGGCTCCACTCGTCAACTCGACGGGCGCCTTCGAGCAGCAGAGCCTCCGGATCAATGGAAACCAGAAAATCCTGACGGTGGGGCCGTACATCACTCTCAAACGTGAAGCTCCCCCGTCTCCAGGTGAAGAGGAAGTACACGGCCTCCTCGATCTGGACACGCATGTAGTGCTCCAGTTCGGACTGCGATATAGCACCTGTGTCCACCAGGATCTCGCCGAACTTCTTGTCCCGGTCGTGGTCCTGCAAACGGATGGCCTCGTCGAGCTGGCCTTGGTTTATTCTGCCACTCTTGAACAGGATGTCGCCCAGGCGGTCCCGGCGGTTCACCACTGTTGCGTAGATGATCCTCCCGGCATCGAAGAAGATGTAGCCCAGGCTGGACCGGTCGGTAATCGAAAGGCAGCCTGTCTTACGTCCCAGCGACAGCAGTTGGAGGACGTCTGGCAGTGAAGCTTCCTTGAGACTACCCTTTATCGCCACTAGGTCAGCTCCTCGACAAGCCTCTCGGCAGGATCTGGCCAGTTCCAGATCATCTTCTCTCGGCTCTGGAGAGCGCCCGCAGGACTCACCACAACACCACTGGTTCTGAGCCCCGCCGAACTCCGTCGAGCTCTGGGTAGCGCTCCCTCGATCAGTTCTCGCGCAAGGCCCGCGCTCGGCGGAGCAGCTCGAGCGTCCGCCGCATCGAGTACGCGTTGCACCAAGCCCGTCACAGCTCGAACCGAGTCGGCGGGACGATCAGCCAAGTAGTCCACGAGCTCGGGATCAGCCTCCGCCGCAACGCCACCCATCATCCGCTGCACCATAGACGATCTGAATTCCCGATCCGGTGAAAGCAACACGAAGCTATCCGCCCCTCGGATGCGAGACATCAGCTGTTCCGATAGGCCTGCTAGTTCGTCAGGCGGAGCATTGGAGGTGAGCACTAGCGGCTTGCCCTCCCCCAGTAGCGTGTCGACCAGGCCAGCGAGTTCTTGTTGCGCGGACTCGGTCCCCGCCAACAGCTGCACGTCATCGATCAACAGGGCCTTGCTGCTTTGGAACAGCGATCGCAGTTCGGAGACCCGGTCGTCTCGCTCTGCCTCCGCTGTCATGTCGCGGAATTCCCGTGCAGACACGCAAGTCACACCGGAGCCAAGCGCAGAGGTCAGCGCGTTCCCAGTTGCGTGAAGCAGATGTGTCTTGCCGACACCCGTCCGCCCGATCACGATGATCACGTTGCGGGAACCCTGATCCTCCAGCCCTCGCATCGCCTCGTCAGTCCGCCTGTTCACTGCGCTGCCGATATAGTTATTGAATGTCCAAGCGGGAGATGGACCAGGCAACGACTCTGTCTGCGGAGCCAGCGTGTCAGCAAGTACCTGCGCTTCGGAAACGCGGTCCGGGTCCCTAAACAGTGGATCGTCGGCACGGACGGGATCGACTTCACTGACCGATTTCCTCAAGGTCACGAGCCGCTCGGCGTCCCGCTCGAATTCCTCCAGGGCTGCCTCCACCGGAATCGGTGTACCTTGATCCAACAAACCCTCCAACCTGGCAGTATCAATTCCTTTTCTTCCCCAGCGCCGTATGGCTTCGGTGAGTTCGGCTTCCCATGCAGTTACTTGCTGCTGGACCGTGACGCTCACCTCGGAAAGGAAATCAGCAAACTCATCCTCGCTAGCTTGATGCCGGGCCGTGATTAACGACGGCCTCGGGCTGGCATCAATCGCTAGCGCCTCGCCTTCCAACAAAGACCTGGCCCCCTCCGGTGTGAGAGGACTTTCGCTCACCGCATCCAGAGCTATCAGCCGGTTGAGTAGCGACACCAGCTCTCGAGTATTCGTGATGTCGAATTCCGCGACCACCGAAAGGACTGACTCATCCAGGCCGGTCGCTCGCGCGCTAGCCCTGCCCTGCAGCACACCGAGACGCGTTTCGTAGTCGGGAGCGCCCATCTCGACCACAAGCCCGGCGTCGATGAGTGACGCCAGGGACGAATCGAAGTTGTCGATGTCTCGGGGAGCACAACGACCTGCGAGCAGGAGGTGCCGGCCGCTCGACTGAGCCTGTTGTATGAGCTTGGCGAGTTCAGTCTGGACGTCGCGCCGCCGGTCCAACAGATGCGCATCGTCGATCAACAATACGTCCGCCTCCGCCAGCCTGTGTCTGAAAGCGTCGGCCTGCCCAGCGGAAGCGGCAGCGCTGAAGGCTTCTGCCATCCGATCAGGAGTCACGTACTCGATCGAGCGCGGCGGATCTGACTGCGACGCTTTCAGACCAACTGCCATGAGCAGATGGGTCTTGCCAACGCCCTCGCCTCCATAGAGATACAAGGGGTTATACATGCCACTAGGGCGGGCAGCAACCGCCCCCGCTGCAGTAGCCGCCAGCTCGTTGCCACTCCCCACAACGAACGTGTCGAAACTGAACTTGGGGTTCAGTTCTCCTGTCACGTCGGAGTCTCCTCGCTCAGTTTCTTCAGCACCAGTTCCGATACCCCCTTCAACGTCTCGAACACACCTGCTCCGTTCAGGGCGTCAGCCGGAAAACTCGGAGCGTCACGAAAATTCAGAGCATCGTCCATCTCGTCGGGTGTCAGGATGAGATCGGACGGCAGGTCCTGTTTGTTGTATTGCAGCACCACCGGCACCCCACGCACATCGACCGCCTGCTCGAGGAGGTTCTCCTGCAGGTTTTGCAGGCTCTCGATGTTCTCGTCCAATTGACGCGCCTGGCTGTCAGCTACGAAGACGACGCCATCGGCACCCTGGAGAACCAGCTTGCGAGTAGCGTTGTAGTAGACCTGTCCCGGCACAGTGTATAGCTGGAAGCGCGTGGTGAAGCCAGAGATTTGCCCGAGTTCCAAAGGTAGGAAATCGAAGAACAGGGTGCGGTCGGTCCGGGTCGCAAGAGACACCATCCTTCCGCGGCGCGTTTCCGGCACGCGACCGTAGATGTACTGTAGGTTCGTCGTCTTGCCAGACCTCCCGGGCCCGTAATAGACGATCTTGCAGGTGATTTCCCGGGTGGTGAAGTTCACTAACGGCATGATTTACCGCCCAAAAAGTGACGCCAAGCTCTCGTTGAGCTCGCGCTCGAAGTTCGCGCTAATAACGGCCTTCTGGGGAATCCCTTGCGGACACGCCTCGTTGAGCTCCCGAGCAAGATCCTCGAAGAACAGCTGCACTAGACCTACAGATGACTCCGATCCGTAGACGACGAGTG
This sequence comes from Gemmatimonadota bacterium, assembly GCA_039589275.1. Taxonomy (GTDB): domain Bacteria; phylum Gemmatimonadota; class Gemmatimonadetes; order Gemmatimonadales; family GWC2-71-9. The sequence continues at coordinate 44,662 of JBDHHP010000001.1, forward strand.
CAAGCAGACGTCCACGCGGTGTGTCGGTCTCCGAAAGAAACACCCCGTGTCTTGCTCCTTGGTGATTCAGCGCCCTGAAGCCGTTTTCCCCGATCGCACTTGCGATCTCTCTAGTAGAGGAGACGATCGCGGCCCCCAAGGCAGCGGCAGCCATGATATCCACCGCACGGGTGAAGCCGTGCTGGGCCAAGACCTGGCCCGATGGAGTCATGATGAGAGTCAGCCGCGCGTCGGCCTCGGTAACGAAGCGCTCCAGGGGCTCCATCATCCAGGGTTCCACCGCCCGCGTCTGCTTCACGGCACCAGCTCCGCTGCGTGCAGCATCTCGAGTCTCACCAGCCCGACATTCACGTCCTTGTCGGCTACGACTACGATCACCACGTCTGCTGCGGGCATTACAAGAAGCGTCCCGTTGGCTGCCTGCAGTTGGACGAAGTGCGGCACGCCGACCCCCGTGGCATAACAGGCTCGGGACATTCGCCCGGCGAAGCTGGCGGCCAACGCCGCCACCGCGTCACCACGAATGTTCTCCATCACCGCGTCCGCCACGATCAACCCGTCATCGCCGGTGACCACCAAAGCCCCGCGGACTCCGCTGATTCGTGTGACCCGATCGAGGGCCTGCTTGATTGCCTGAGTCACAACTCTTGCTCTGCGAGCCAGTCCTTGGCGGTATCGGCGGCGCGCTGCGCCATGACCGCCAGCCTGCCGGCGGGCACGCTGCGATCTCTTGCCACCAACATCAGACCGTCCTTAGACGGACGACTCACATGGACGTTCCCGCTCGCACCCTCCGCGGCCACCCACTCCCAAGAGCCCATTCCCAGTATGCGCGTGGTGCGCGCCGCCTCGTGAACGGCGCCCGTCACGAAGGCCGCCACGTCGTCCGAGACGTCTGCACCGGTCGCATCTCGAATACCTCCCGCTAGCACCAACCCTCTGGCGTCGAACATGAGTAGGCCGTGGTCGGCCCCCGCTAGACCCGCAAACACCCTTGACTGGCGGACCTCTGCCTCGACTTCCGAGGTCTCGACTGCTTCCCTGACCACGTGTAACGCCTCGACCACGCTGGAATCAGTGGGGTCCGCCGCCAACGCCGTCTCGAGGTGCTCCAACGCTCCATCCAGGTCACCCCAACGGAAGCTCAGGAAGCCTAGGCCCTTATGAGCTCCCAGGTGTCGTGCGTCTTTCTCGATAGCCGCATACCATTCGTCACGAGCTTGCTGCAGGTGGCCCATGTCGACGAGCACGCGTGCGTACAGGTCATTTGCGTCGGCGAGGTCGGTATGACGTTCCAAGCCCGCGACGGCTACTTTTGCGGCCAGGTACAACTGCCCCCTGGATCGCAGTGACTCCCCCAAATCGAGAAAGACCAAGCTGTCCGGATCACGGGCGAGTTCGGCACTCAACGTGCGGACTTCGTCAACCAACGGGGCCTCCGAGCATACCGTCCAGCTTGCCCACAATCGTGAGCGCCTGATTCACTTGCTCCACCTCTTCTGGATCCTGTTCGGCGTGTTCACCATGCTTGATCCATCGCTGCCACCACTCGACCGCCTCATGGTAGCGCCCTTGGAGTGCGAGCGCGTTACCCAACAGCCGGTGCGCCGGAACTAGCATGGGATCGATGCGCAGTGCTCGACGCAGGTGCTGCTCGGCAGAATTCACGCGCTTCTCCATCAGGTCCGCACGCCCAAGCATGAGGTGCACGTCCGGGTCATGCGGCGCCGCCGCGCGGGCCGTTTCAGCGCACACCCTCGCCGACCCAGGATCTCCACCCTCTAGGGCCTCCTGCGCCTGACCGAGGGCCATCTCGACCTGCTCCCGGCCCTCGTCAACAACTGGCGCCGCGACCGGCTGCTCCTCGAGCTGCAAGATGCCGGCACTTTCCAGACCAAACACTGCCTTGGCAACGTCGAACTCAGATCGACCGAGATCAGCCGAGATGCCCCGCACGTCGCGCTCGTGGTCGACGGCTGCCATTATCTCCCATTCGAGCGGGAGCAGGTCGAGGTAATCCTCCTGGGTCACCTGGTTCTGTGAGGCGAACCGCGGGATCACACCGAGGTGCGGAATCTTGCTCTCAATGCGCGACCACTCATCGATACGGCGCGCTCCTTCCATCAGCAGCGATTCCGTAGGTATGCGCACTCGGGCCTCGTTGGGCAGTTCGGTGGACTCCCCTTCAACGAAGGAGAAATACCCTTCGCGCCAACCTACGAGCTCGAAAACGACCTCCTCCACCTGGCCCCTGACTTGTCGTTCGAGATCCCGCTGCGAAAGCGCGCCGATGTCCACCAGGATGGCGCCGAGCTTGCGCTCGTCACCTGCAAGCTGCATGTCGCGAGCGCGATTCAGGTCGGCCTCGCTAGTTCTGCCGGATTGCACCAACATCTGGCCCAGTAGGTGAGGGTTGCTTTCGATCTCCGCGTTTACGACCGCTCCTCGTTCAAAGTACACGTTTCCACTATTCTGCCGCAGCTTCGAGGTTACCGTGAGCTTGCCAGTCTTTCGACTGAGGTCGAGCAACTGGAATACGTCGTGAATTCCGAGTTCTTTGAGGGGACCCTCAATCGCCATGGCTACGCAACCTTGGACCGAAAGATGTGCTTGAGATCGAGGGCCGAGCGGGCGTGCTTCCGCGCCTCGCGAGCAAGAGAACCGTCGGGCTCGAGGCCCATTACTAGCTCCCACTCCCTCAAGGCCTCAGTGTAACGGCGCAGTCTGGCGGCCGCGATGCCTCGGTAGAAATGCGCGCCCACGTGCCCGTCGTCAAAGGTCAGCACACGTTCAAACGCCTCAATCGCTTGCTCAGCCTTTCCACCGTCCAACAGCGACCGCCCCAAGGCAAGCAGGGCTTCCGTGTCGGACGGATCGGTCTTCAGTGCCTCAACCAGTAGATTGACCGCCATTCGCGGCAGCTTGCTTAGTCGATAGACCCGAGCCAGCGCGAGCGACGCCTCCGTCAGAGTTGGCAGTATCTCTAACGCCGCCCGATAAGACCTTTCCGCTGCTTTGAGATCGTTCCGCGCCTCGTACAGGCGTCCCAAGTCGACTTGGACCTGGGCGAAGCGCGGCTCGAGATCCAGAGCACCCTCGTAAGCCTGCTGGGCAGCATCGACATCCCCCATATCCGCGGCTATGTCACCCACAAGCTTCAGGATGTCCGCGCGCTGCGGAGCCCTGCTGCGCGCTCGATCCAAGTACTCCAGGGCGCTGGCCGGATCACCGGCCGCGAGCCGGGCTTCCGCCAATGATACGAGCACGTCGGCGTTGTCCGGGTTTTCCTCTGCCAATGAGGTCGCGTCATCAACCGCTTCGGCGCCCCGGCCCAGCGCAAGAAGCTGTCGGACCTCACCCAGCCGTGCGTCGAGGCGTTGCGGCGAATGAGAGCGCGCCGCCCGGTATCGCTCGAGCGCTTCGCCGTGGAGCCCTCGACGGTCATAGATATCACCTGACAATACGTTCATTTCGACCGGATCAGCGCCCCGTCCCACAGCCCTATCGGACTCAGCCGCCGCTAGGTCTAGCAGGCCTTTGTCGAGATAATCCCGCGCCAGCGCGAGTGGATCGGTGGGGCCAGAGGGTGGCTCACGCAACGGCGCTTTGTCTAACTCAGCAAACATGTCGTCGATGAGCGACTGATCGAACTCAATTGGATGTACCGCATCGGCTGCGACATCGGCTGAAATCTCCGGCACTACGGCGATGCCTGGATCCTCAGATTGCAGATCGATGGAGAGCCGGAACTTCTGCGGCACGTAGTAGGGATCAAGGGACTGCGCCCGTGTGACCGTTCGTAGAGCTCCGTCAAAGTCGCCCAGTCTCGATAGCGCGAAGCTGAGGTTGTAGTGGTTTTCGGCGGAGTCCGGGTCGGTCTCTACCGCTCTCGCAAAGGCGTTGCGGGCGTCCTTGGGACGTCCCAATTCGTTGAGTACGAGACCGATGCCGTTCCAAGCACCAGCGACGGGATTCCGCTCCAGTACCTTACGGTAGGTCTCAAGCGCGAGCTGGAACCGGCGCAGTTTGAACAGAAGCAGGCCGAGATTCAGTTGGGGTGTCGTCGATGCCGGGTCCCGGCTGACAGCTCTCTTGAACTCAGATACCGCTTGCTCGTGTTGACCGCCCTGCGCCAAAACGACCGCCAGATTGCTGTGCGGCAGCGCATATCCGTCGTCGTTCTCGATCGCCTTCAAGTACGACTCTTTGGCATCTTCAAACCGGCCGAGCTGATGCAGCACCACGCCCCGTTCATTCCAGAACTTGGACGATTCGGGCACGTCGCGAACCAACCCTTCATACAAGTCCAATGCTGCTGCGTGGTCTCGCTGCAGCAGGAAGACTTCCGCCATCCCCTGCTCTACCATGCGACGGTCTTCGCCCCGGTCTAACGCGAGCCGGTACTCCCGCAATGCCTCTTTGTAGTAGCCCTGTCGTCGAAATGCCAAGCCCAGGCTATGGTAAGCGAGCGCCTCCCGCCCAGCGTCTGAGCCTTCCGAGTTGGGCGCCTCCCACATGGCGCTCCTTCGATCGCCCGTCACCCGTTCGAGCGAGAGGTTCGTCTGCGCACGGCCATAGGTCGGGTTCAGCTGAATTGCGCGTTTGGTGGCAGCCCTCGCGTCTTCGTGGCGTCCGACATCACCGAACACGAAGGCGAGCAGGTAGTGCGCTTCAGCGTTGTCGGGATTCAGCTGAACTGCGCGTTCCAATGCATCCAGCGCTTCGGAGTTGAGACCCTGATTGTACAGTACTTCCCCAAGATAGAAGTGCACGACACTACTGTCCGGCTCCAACCCACAGGCTCTTTCGAGCCATTCGGTTGCCGTCTCGAGGTGACCGAGCTTCTTCTCCGCCAGCGCAATCTGTACGATCGCCGCGACGTTGTCCGGATCCCTGGTGAGAAACGCCTGGAACTCGCTAGCTGCGGCGTCGTATTGTGCCAGCGCACTGTAGGCGCGGCCGAGCTCCCAACGCTTCTCGCTGCTCTCAGGATCAGATCGGAGCGCTGCGCGCAGCTCTTGCACTCTTCGATCGTAGTGCCCCGATCGTCGATAGGCGAATTCGAGATTTCGCTCCGCCACGGTCATCCGAGGGTCTAGCGCCAGCGCGTGGGAGAACTGCTCAACTGCTTCGGCAGTGAGGCCTTTTTGGCAGTACAAAACACCCAGGTTGTTGTGAGCGCCCGCATCAGAGGGGTCGATGCGTCGAGCCAGGCTCCGCAGCGTATCGCGATCCTGCTCCGTCAGGGCCACGAGGTCACCCCACCTGGATGACTCGGAGAATCGCTTTGAGCGACGCCAGATCAGGCAACAGCAGGAAGTGACCCTTCAGCTTCCGATCTGCTTCCTCGAAGTGGAAGTCTGTCTCGACGCAGAAGACGTAGTCGCGATCGCGCCCAAAACTCAGGTGCGCAGTGGTCACAACGGCCGTGGCAACGTCGATAGCGAGACTGGGCACCGACGGCAGGAGCATCATCCCCATGAAATCCGACAGAGCGTTCATGTATGCCCCACCCAGAATGTTGCCAGCCTCTTTGAGGCTCGAGCGCTCCAATTCACCGAACTCCACAGTCGCACCCGGCTCGCGTTTGAGCAGCAGGTCGCACAAGAGGCGTGCGTTGTCATCGGGAAACATCAAGAGAGTGCGACCCGTGAGGTCGCCCAGCATGTGCATCAAAACGGCCGCGACCACCTCGTCGGAGACCAGCAGCAACTCGGATAGACCATCAATGTCTGTGACCGTTATCTCCGGAACGCTGATCATGATGCGCCTGTCGGTCAGCTGTGACAGCGCGGTAGCCGCGTGTCCAGCACCGATGTTCGCCACTTCTTTGAGAGCATCCATCTGCAGCGCTTCGAGACCGTTCATATCTTCCATAGAACTCTCCTACCTACACCAGCCCACCGGCATCTAGTATCAACGCTGGCGTACCGTCGCCTAGGATCGTGGCGCCGCTGAAGATCGGCAGCGCGCCCGTGGGTGAATCAAAACTCTTGACCACAATCTCTTGCTGTCCAGTGAGCGCGTCGACTACCAAACCCGACCGCCGCTCTCCGATCTGGACAACCACAACCGGCTTCCGGGCCGGACCCTGACCCGGAATTCCCATGATCTCTCGCAGATCGACTAATGGGATCATGTCGCCCCGAAACAGCATTGCGTCCTCTCCTTGTAGACGCGTCACGGCCGCCGGCTCCAAATCTACGGTTTCCGCAACATGCGTGACGGGAAGAAGATAGTGCTCGGCTCCGACCTGAGTTGTGAGCGCCCGTACAATCGCCAACGTGGTAGGAAGCCTGAGTGTGAACGTGGTGCCCTCCCCTGACACGCTCCGCACCGTGAGGCCGCCGCCGAGCGACCGCAGCCGAGTGGCTACCACGTCGATTCCCACTCCCCTACCCGAGACGTCAGAGACCTCTACCGCTGTGCTGAACCCAGGCCGGGCCAGGAGCCGCAGCAGGACCTCGTCGTTCAGTGCGTCAACCTCACTGCCCACCAAACCGCGTTCCTTGGCAGCCTGGAGGACCCTGGTTCGGTCGATCCCCCTCCCATCGTCGCTCACGTGAATTGCTACTGTCGCCTTCTCCCTGATCGCCGAAAGCACGATGCGGCCGGCCTTGGGTTTACCCGCAGCTTCGCGGTCACCTGGCGGCTCGATACCGTGGTCCACAGCGTTGCGGAGCATGTGCACGAGTGGATCGCCGATTTCGTCCAGAATCGACCGATCGAGCTCGATTTCTTTGCCCTCTACCCAGAAGTCAATGGTCTTGCCAAGCTGCCGCGCGGCATCTCTCACTAGGCGCGGAAAGCGATCAAACACCTGCCACACCGGAGTCATTCGAGCTTCGATGATCTCCGACTGTAGCTGAGATGTGAGATAGGAGACCTTGAGACTCACGTCCTCAAGTTCCGGGTCGCCTCTCTTCGCGGAGACCGACGCCAGCCGGTCCTTTACCGTCACTAGCTCACCCACGAGGTTCATCATGGTATCGACCCGGCGCAGATCGACTCGAATGTGCTTGGTCCGCCCGTCGAGGAGCTCGGCGACACCTGTGGCGTCCTCAGCGCCACCGACCACCACTTGCTCCACGTCCCCGGCAGCCTCGATCTCGGCCTCGATCTCGGTATTGTCTACTTTCGCATCGAGCCTGAACTCGAACTTGCCGTCGAAGTCTTCCGACTCGATGGTCGCGGATGGGGGGCGTACGGCACTCACTTCCCCTAGTCGGCGGGCCCGACTCAGCACGACCATCACACGCGCGCCCTTGAGCGTGGCGTCACGATCGATGACCACGCGGACTAGTGTGCCTGCACCTCTTGCTTGTTCTGGCTCTGATGGCGCGACACGGCGGGCCCGAGGCTGAGCGGGCGTCAGCGCGCGAACGGTTCGGTCGAGCGCGCCCAGTACTTCGGAGGAATCCAGTTCGCCTTTGCGGCCCGCGACCGATGCCTCCACTACCTGGTCCAGTTGGTCGGCGGCCTGAAACAGTAGCTCAAACAGCTCGTCCGAAGGTGGCTGTTTGCCGCTGCGCAGGATGTCTAGGAGGTCTTCCATGCTGTGGGCCAGGTCAGTCACGGCCTGATAGCCCATGGTTGCGGCCATTCCCTTGATGGTATGTACGGCACGGAACACACCACTCACGGGTTCGCTAGCAGTTGGTTCGCGCTCCCACTCTAGGAGCTGCTGGTTGATTGCGCCTAGGTGTTCCCGACTTTCCGCTAGGAATAGCTCAGCATACTGTGAGGGGTCCATCCCTACCCAAGCACCCGCTGCACTGCCTCCAAGACACGGGAGGGCTGAAAGGGTTTCACAACGAAGTCCTTTGCCCCTGCCTGAATGGCCTCGACCACCAGGGCTTGCTGGCCCATTGCACTGCACATCAGAATGCGCGCGTCCGGATCCTGACCAATGATCTCGCGCACAGCGTCTATACCACCCATATCCGGCATGACTATGTCCATAGTGACGAGGTCTGGCCTGAGCTGTCTGAACTTCTCTACAGCCTGGACCCCCGTCTCAGCCTCGCCGACCACCTCGTATCCGGCCTGACTGAGGATATCGCTTATCATAGTCCGCATGAAGATGGCGTCATCGCAGACAAGCACTGTATGGCTCACGCACCCTCCCTAAGCAGCCATTATCGGGCTGAGTAAAGTGTCCACATCGAGAAGCACAAAAGACAATCCGGCATGGCGGCCAACTGCCAAGACGAGCCGCGGATCCAACCCCGGAAGGTCAGCCCGTTCGGTGAGACCTTCCCGCGCGACCGTCACCAGATCGAGCACGGCATCCACGGCGAAACCGACGGATTTGTTGCAGACATCGAACACAACAATCGGGCTGTCCTCGCTGCCCGGTGGGAATCCGAGGGTGGTCCGCCCGTCAACCACGGTAATCAGACTGCCCCGCGCATTGATGAGGCCTCTCACTGAGGCCGCCGCTCCCGGTATCCGGGTAGCAGGCTGCGCGGACAGAATCTCCCGAACCAGGGTCGCCTCAGCCGCGAATACGCGATCGGCTACTCGGAAAGCCAGGACCCGTACAGTCGCGAAGTCGGCCATCTTATCTGAAAAAGCCAAGATAGTCGAGGGGATTATCGCGAGCAAGCAAATCCGCATCGGGCATCAGCTCAGCCAATACGGGCCTTAGATCGCCAGGCCATTCGGCACTGAAAACGCACGCATCACCCGTTAACGGGTGTACGAGACTCAGGCGAGCCGCGTGCAGCGCCTGCCTCGGGACCAACCTCTCAATCGACTGTGCTCGTGATTGCTGAGCCCCAGTCACGCGCTTGTGACCTCCGCCGGAGTACACCGGATCTCCCACGACCGGATGTCCTATGTGGTGTAGGTGGACCCGGATCTGGTGGGTGCGCCCGGTTGCCAATCTGATTCTGACCAGGTCGCAAACATCGAAACGCGCTATCGCCTCCACGTGAGTCAAAGCCGGTCTTCCCGTAGCGAGCACCGCCATGCGTTTGCGATCGCGCGGATTGCGCGCGATGGGAGCGTCTACATCCATGGGTTGGGCCAGATGTCCCCAAGCCAAGGCGGCGTAGATCCTTTCCACCTGCCGTTCGCTGAGCGCTCTGGCAATCCTCCGGTGCACCGCTTCCGTCTTGGCCAGTACCATCAAGCCTGATGTGTCCTTGTCTAGCCTGTGGACTATGCCTGGCCGTCCCTCGCCACCGCCGGCCAGATGGGTCCCGCGCGCCGCCAGGACATTGAGTAGGGTGTCGTTCCAATGTCCGGGTGCGGGATGAACGACCAGTCCCGCCGGCTTGTCGAGTACGAGAAGCGCGTCGTCTTCGAATACGACACCAACCGCGGCATCATGGGGCTGAAGCACACGTGGCTGAGCCGCCTCCTCTGGAATGCGCACGTGGATCCGATCACCCAAGTCGAGCGTGCGCGAGGCCCGAGCTAGTTCATCATTGACCCGAACGTTTTTTGCGGCGATGAGACGGGCGGCCTGGGTCCGAGAGAGCGAGAGTTGGTCTGCGAGGAAGCGATCGAGTCGCTCGGTAGATGGGACACAGACTTGGAACTCGTGGACTCTCTCCACGGCCATAGAGCCCAGGTTATGGAGCGGCTTCGGCAGGGTTGGCGGACTCGCGAGCCGAGTCCTCTTCTTGCTTCCCCTCCGACCAGAGGACGAGCGCGAGAGCGATAGCTCCGCAGCTGACGGCCATGTCGGCCACGTTGAACGTGGGCCAGTGGAACTTGCCGATCCAGACGTCGATGAAATCGACCACACCGCCAGCGCTAGTGATTCGATCGATGAGGTTGCCGACGGCACCACCGCAGACTAGGCCGAGAGTAATGAGTCGGAAATGATGAGTGGCAGCAGTCTGACGAACCATGGCACCCAACACAACGAGAGCAACAATGGCCAACGCCATGAATACCCAGCGCGAGTAGGCTCCTACGTGGATGCCGAACGCCGCTCCTGGGTTGTAGACCAACCGGAGTGTGAGCCAATCGCCGATTACCGGAACTGACCCTGCGGACAGCTGGGCGACCGCAATTCGCTTGGTGATGAAGTCCAACACCACCACGCCGCAAGCTACCCACCAAAAGAGTTGCCGACTGCTACTGCTTTGCATCTTCCTCTTGAGCCTTGCATTTGATACAAAGCCGAGCGTGTGGCAAAGCGTCTAACCGCTCGTACGCGATCTCATCGCCGCATTCGTGACACTTGCCAAACTGCGCTGGATCGCGGTACAGACGTCGCAGAGCTTCGTTAACGTGCCACAGGTAACGACCTTCCTTGGAGGCAAAGAGGAACTGCTTCTCGCGCTCCATGGCGTCGGTCCCCTGGTCCGCCATGTGAAAGGAGTATGCCGACAGATCGCCGTCGGAACTCTGCAGGGTCCCACTGAACTGCTCATCGTAGTACCCCAGTTCTTTCATCACACGGTCTCGCTCTTCGAGCAACCGCTTCTCGAGATGGGCCAACTGCTTCTTATTCATGACTTCTGTTCTTCCACCGCTGTTACCGTGACTGTTTATTACGAACTGCCGTCGTGCTGCTTCAACGAGATCAAAACCTGACGATCCCCAATGCCGACGGGTTCTTGGACGTCCGGGTCCGGAAGATCCTCTCCGATCTCGAACCGTCGCGCCAGCGTTTCTTGCGCAATGAACGAGCGATGGGCCTCGGCAGCTGCCTGGACCCCGTCATCTCCGGATAGTCCCAAGAGGATCCGTGAATCGTAACTATAACCCGCCTCTTTGCGTAGTCTCTGGATTCGGTTCACGAGCTCTCGGGCGGTCCCCTCTAATTCCAATTCTCGCGTCAGATGGGGGTCGAGAGCGGCAACGAACGGCCCGTTGCTTTGCACTAACCAATCCGTCTGGACTTCACGCTCGACCACGATATCCTCTGGTCGGAACCGGAAAACCCTCCCGCCAACCTCCATTTCCACATCCACCCCAGCCTCCAACGCCCGCAGTTGTCTGGGTTCAAGTGCGACCGCGGCCTCGGCGGCTGCCGGCGTCTCTTTAGCGTACGTCTTACCCAAAGTACGGAAGTTGGGCTTTGCCTTTAACTTCACCAAGCTCTCGTCCGACTCGACGACAGAGATCTTCCGGACGTTTACCTCCGCCGCAAGCAGGTCGAGCAGTTCATCGAATTCCGCACCGCGAGATGCACCCGGAACGGCCACCTTCATAGCTGCTAGAGGCTGCCGCACCCGAAGCCCACCGGATTCACGAGCAGAGCGCGCCAGCCAAGCCAAATCTCGGATCGCTTCCATGGCCCGATCGAGCCCCTCAGACCACCGACCGCCGTTTTGCGGGAACCGGGCCAGGTGCACCGATTCACCCGTGAGCCGACGATGGATTGCATCGCTTAGGAAGGGTGCGGCAGGAGCCAGCAGCCGCGCCACTGTAACCAGAGCCTCGTGTAGCGTCGCCAAGGCGGCCGGATCAGCCGTGGCGTCGGGCGCCCAGAAACGCGCTCTGTTCACGCGCACATACCAATTGGACAGATCTGAGTCACAGAACTCCATGATCGCCCGGACGCCGCTCGTAACGTCATACGCCGACCAAGCCCGGATGACCTCGTCGATCAGCACGTCCAGGCGGCTGAGCAGCCACCGATCGGCCACGGCCCGAGTATCCCAGGCAGGCGCATCCGCGCTGTCCCAATTCTCCGCGTAGAGCGCGAAGAACCCGTAGGTGTTTCGCAGTTGGTTGAGGAACCCCTGCGCCATCTCTGGAATACCTTTGGGATCAAACCGCTTGGGAAGCCACACCTGGCTCCCGGCCAGCAGATACAGCCGAACCGCATCGGCCCCGTATTCCTCTACTGGATCCATGGGGTCGACCACGTTGCCGCGGCTCTTCGACATCTTGCGGCCCTCTGCGTCCAGCAGTAGGCCATTCACGATCACATTCCGATACGCCGTGCTGTCACCTACCCCAGTGGCGATTGCGAGCAGCGAGTAGAACCATCCCCGCGTCTGATCCAGGCCCTCACAGATGTAGTCGGCTGGAAAATGGCGCTCGAACTCGTCCCGATTCTCAAACGGATAGTGCCATTGAGCGAACGGCATCGCCCCTGAATCAAACCAGGCATCGATCGTCTCGCGCTCACGGCGCATGGTACCGTCGCACTCACGGCACGAAAAGGTATGGGAATCTATGAAGGGCTTGTGTGGGTCGAAGTCCGCAGGTAGAGGTTCCCCCTTCAGCTCGGCCAGTTGCTCGAACGAACCCACGACCTCTCGATGTGATTCGTCAAGATCACATGTCCAAACGGGAATAGGCGTGCCCCAGTAACGATCACGGGACAGGGCCCAGTCCACGTTGTTCTCCAACCACTCGCCGAACCTACCGGAACCAACCTCCGGTGGGTTCCAGTTCACGTCCCGATTGAACTCGATCATCCGCTTGGCGAACGCAGTGGTGCGCACGAACCAAGATCGCCTAGCGTAGTAGATCAGCGGCGAAGCGCAACGCCAGCAGAATGGGTAGCTGTGCTCGTAACCCTCGGGCTGATAGCGACCGAACAGCTTGCCCTCCGTCTCTATTCGCTGGGCGATGACCGGGTTTGCTTCAAACACCGTCTTACCGTTGATGGCGTCCCACGTGGTTCCAACGAATCTCCCGGCCGTGTCGACAGGATTGACGAAGGCGATTCCCTCCCTCTGCAGCACGCCGTAGTCATCAGCGCCAAACGCAGGTGCGATGTGGACTAGGCCAGTCCCCTCCTCACTGGTCACGAAGTCGCCCGCGACAACTCTGAACGCTTTGCTGACATCTACCGACACGGCATCGAGCAATTGTCGGTAGCGCCAACCCACCAGCTCACTCCCGCGATACTCGGCCATGACCGGATATCGGCCAAGCGGATCGCCGCGTGTCGCGCCGGGTACAACCGTGAACTCTGCGATGGACTTCTCCACGATCACACGCTTACCCTCGACATCCAACTCGACGTAAGTGAGGTGGGGATTCACCGCGATCGCCACGTTCGAGGGCAACGTCCAAGGAGTTGTCGTCCACACCAGTAGAAACCGTTCGCCATCAGCCACCTGGAACAGGGCGTATATGGAGGGGCTCTTGTGGGTGTCGTAGCCCAACGCCAACTCGTGGCTTGAAAGGGTCGTCCCGCAACGAATGCAGTACGGCAAGACCTTGTATCCTTGGTAGAGCAGATCCTTTTCAGCCAGCTGCTTCAGCAGCCACCAGACACTCTCTACGTAGTCTTCGGTGTACGTTACGTATGGCCGATCGTAATCCAACCAGTATCCGATCCGCTCGGACAGCGATTCCCATTCTGACTTGTAGCGGAACACGCTTTCACGACACTTCTCGTTGAACTCGGCAACTCCGAGCGCTTCGATATCGGCTTTGCCGTTGATCTTCAGCTCTCTCTCCACTTCGATCTCCACTGGGAGACCGTGTGTGTCCCAGCCGGCGATCCGAGTCACCGACTCACCGAGCATAGTGTGATACCGGCAGATCAGGTCTTTGATGGTTCGGGCAAAGACATGGTGAACGCCGGGACGTCCGTTCGCCGTGGGTGGCCCTTCGTAGAATACGTATGGCTCTCCATCTCGGGTTGCTTCCAGCGTCTGGCGGAAGAGCCCTTCCGACTTCCAGACCTGGAGCAACTCGTGTTCGAGATCACTCGAGCTTGTGTTGGTCAGAGGCTCGTAGTGCATCAGTCCATCCGCTCCAGTACTCCGCTGACGAGCCGAGTGAGACTGGGTTCAGCAGCCTGGGCGGTCGCTATGATCTCGTCGATGTCCGCGGGCTCCAAAGCGTCGGGCAAGCACATGTCGGTAACAATGGAGACCCCGACCGCGCGCATGCCAGCGTGTACGGCGACTATCACCTCCGGAACGGTCGACATACCCACAACGTCGGCCCCAATTGCCCTCAAGAACCGGTATTCAGCGGCCGTCTCGAGATTCGGACCTGTAACGGCCACATAGACTCCCTCTCTAAGCGTGATCTTCAAATCCGTGGCTACCAGCCGTGCGATCTCGCGCAGCCCAGCATCGTACGGCTGCGACATGTCCGGGAACCGTGGACCCAGCGATTCGTCGTTGGGACCAACCAAGGGGTTGTCTCCCAGTAGGTTTATGTGGTCCGATATGAGAACCAGCTCCCCGGCATTCCACAGGTGATGCATCCCACCGCAGGCGTTGGACACCACCAGGCTCCCTGCCCCCAAAGCCCGCATCACGCGCACCGGAAACGTGATTTGTTGCATTGTATAACCCTCGTAGCGATGGAAGCGACCCTGCATCGCCACAACGGTCTTCCCACCCAACGCACCGATTAGCAGTCTCCCAGCATGTGTCTCCACTGTCGAAAGTGGAAAACCCGGAATCTGCTCATAACCGATCTCTGACTGCACATCGATTTCGCTAGCCAAGCCGCCGAGCCCCGTCCCCAGAATCAAGGCGACTTCAGGCATGGCGTCCGATTGCCTGCGTACGGCCTCTACCGCCCTCTGAATACCTTCGCTGCTGTGGTACTCGGCCATCAGGTGCCCGGCGGACTGCCGTCCCTCTCATAATCCGCCAGAGCGTCGAGCTCCGCCATCTGGCGATCGAGTAGTCGGCGAAAGGCGGCCAGATATCCGTTGAACTGGTTCTGCGCTTCCGCCAGGTCGCGCCTGACGCCTACCTCTCGGTCGCGTGATTCCCGCACGATGTCGTCGGCGCGCGATTTAGCTTCCCTGATTATCAGCTCGGCTTCTTGCGATGCTGTCTGCTGGGTTCCTTCCCTCAGTTGCTGCGCCATCATCACCGCATCGTTGATCGCCTTCTCGCGCTCTCGTAGGGATTTCAGCTGCTCCCTGAGGTTTTGTACCCGGTCCTCTAGAGTGAGGCGTTCCTTCAGGAGACGCTCCATTTCCTCCGCTACCCGGCCCCTGAAGTCCTCCACACTTGACGGCGCATACCCCCACATCGAACGGCTGAACTCCTGGGCGCGCACGTCGATAGGTGTTAACCGGAATTCTCCTTCAGTCATCTCGGACGTTCTCCAAACAAGACCGTACCCAATCGTAGCAAAGTGGCACCTTCGGCCACTGCTGCTCTGTAGTCACCCGACATTCCCATGGACAGCTCATTAGACTCATGCCCACTGGACTGCAGCGCATCCCGCAATCCTCGCAACGACGCGAACACCTCACGTTGCATGTCCTCATCGTCGGTGAACGGAGCCATCGTCATCAGGCCTTTGAGCCGGAGCGCGGGGCAGCTCGGTAGATACTCCACGATCTCTTCCAGTTCTTCCGGCGGACATCCGCTCTTCTGGCTTTCCCCAGCTACATTGACCTGCACCAAGACGTCGATCGAGGCAGCTCCAACTGCGCGTTGCAGGGCATCGGCAAGTCGAACCGAGTCGAGCGAGTGTATCATCTGGAACCGTCCGGGTACGAACTTGGCTTTGTTGGTCTGCAGGTGCCCAATGAGGTGCCAGTTCAGTCCCAGATCGGGAATGACATCCTGCTTACCAAGCGCTTCTTGGACCCGGTTCTCACCCACGTCTGTGATCCCAGCCGCGAGCGCCGCCGAAACGGCGGCTGCGGAGTGCCCCTTCGTGACCGCGACTATCTTGACCTCATGATTCAGCCCTTCGCCAGCTTGAATGCGGGCGATCTCCTCGCGCACACGCACGAGGTTGCCTGGGAGGGCTGCAAAGTCCATAGCCATTTATTGTAGCGGTGCCAACGCCCTGCTACAAGTGAAGCAATCCCTAGCGTTTACGAGTCCGGCTGTGGGACGGTTGAGTCAGAGGGCGCTAAGCCAACCGTATCGAACGTGCCCGGCTGTGGGCGATCGACCAGGGGAGCGAGCTGAGGGCTGAAGATGGCTGCCAGATGCAAGCCGCGGCGGAAGTTCTCCACTGCCCGTTCTGCATCACCCAGGACCGTGTAGGCCTGACCCAACGCGTAGAACGGGTAGCTCAAGTTTGTGGCGATGTTGCGGTTGGTGGGGTCCAGCATCAGGGTATCCGCGTCAAACAGGTTGCCATAGCGGTAAATGTCCCATGCCAGCGAATCCGTGCGTCGCAGATCGACGGGCATGCTGAGGATACCCGGCGCCAGCCGCGTCGAGTCCGGCTCTTCAGCCACGTTCAAGCGCACGGCCAGCGCTTCCTGAGTCAGGTACTGGTCGAGCTGGGCGTAGTTGCCGCCGCCGACCGTGAGCGAGAAGTAAATGGGCCGGCGCTGCCAGTTTTCCTGGATCAGTCGAAGTGTAAGCACGTCATGGACATAGAACGGAGTCCCCGCCGGGTAGACCTTGTCTATCCTCCCCGGCGCGAACCTCACCGGTGAAGGCAAGAGCTGGGCTTGGAGCGTGCCGATCTGCTCATCTGTCATGGAGTGCAACTGCGGGGGTAGCTCTTCAGGCGCGAGGTGAGCGTACCAGGGTGCCTGTTCAGGGATAAACCGTCGCACCGGGTTGTCTCGCAGCTGACGCAAGTACCAATCCGTGTTGCCCAGCGAGAGGTTCACTACAGATACGTCACGCCTTATCTCCTCTGCCTCTTGGAGATACCACAACGGGAATGTGTCATTGTCACCGTTGGTGAACACGATCCCGTATGGTTCTGCAGTCTGCAGCAGGTTGTACGCGAAATCGCGCGCCAGCGTTGCCTCGGGTCCGTGCCTGCGGCTGGCCGCCCTGAAGTTGAGCACAAATGGCAGTAGTGCTACCATCAGCACCGATCCAGCAACGACAGTCAACACTGGACCCTTGAGGAACACGAGCTTTGCCCGGAGCCGCCCGTAGAGACCTGCGAGTCCCACTCCCAGGAAGAGGCCCCACACCTGAAACGAGACAGTGAAGAAGTAGTCGCGCTCACGTACCTCGTGCATCTCCATACTCTGGAATCGATCCCAACCGAGTGAGTACCCAGGCTTGAAGTTCATGTAGCCCATCAGCGCCGGGCCCGTGGTGACGAACAGCAAGACCAGAAACCAGAACGCCGACCGATCTCTCTCCCAGACGATCGAGGCCCCGAAAATGCCCAGTACCGTGAACAGCAAGGTGAAGGGCATACGAATGCCAGCGAAAACCGGTTCAGTGGGAGCGAGGCCGTTGGACCACTGCCAATCGAAGTACTGCAGGTAGTTCTGGACCTGCAGCATGATCAGTGTGAGTGACCTACCGGGATTGCCAGCCCCCGATGGGTAGATGGGGTTATCCCATGGGGACCGAGGTGGGTACTGCTTGCGGGCAATCACCTCCCACAGATTAGTCCATGTTGACGGGTCCGCCTCGTTGATGAACGGGCCCACATTGGCCCGGAAGTAGAGAAACAGATAGGTCGATGCGCCGATCGCAGCTATGCCGAGAAGAGTGAGCGCGAACCTCGCGCCACCCACCGTGCCCGCATATATGAATGCAGTCGCGAAGACGATCCCGCCCAGTAACAGCAGAGACGTGTTCCCGAGTCCCGTACCCACAAGCAACGCCCAAGTGCCGGTCAACACGGCCCACTGTCCCCACTCCACCTTCCTGTCTTCCTCGCGCTCGAGCGGGTGATTCTTGATGACATGGGCCATGTACCCGATCAATGCAGGGCCGATCAGCAATCCTAGCAGGTGGTTGCCCAACGACACGGCCGCCAGGTACATGATTAGCAGCAGGATGTGCGGGGCCCACGGTTCGCCTCGGTGCTTGCGCCAGAGCCACGCCAGCCACCCGGAGGCCGCGATGCTAAGCGTGGACACCATGTAGACTTCTGTCTCGTTTGAATTCTGCCATACCGTGAAAGCGAAGGCAGAGGCCAGAGCCGCCGCGACTCCCCCTCCGATCGTGAATACGCGGTCCCGTGACGCCTCGTCAGCGCTCCCTCCTCGCAGCACTTGGACAACCAGAATGAAGAAGAAAGCCGCTGCAGCGGCGCTGAAGACCGCTGTCATGAGATTGGTTCGGTAGGCAAACTCTCCGATCGGCACTAGAGTCGCCCACACGTTGGCCATAAGCGTGAACAGCGGCGTACCAGGTGGATGAGGAATACCGAGGATCTTGGCTGTGGCGATGAACTCACCCGCGTCCCAAAACGTGACTGTGGGTGCGAGCGTGAAGACGTAGCCTGCTAGTATGACCGCGAACACCGCGACGGCCGCCTTGTACGGCGGTTTCGGCGCGGTTACTGATGCTTCGGTGGCTGTTGGAGTGCTCATAGTCGTGGAGTCGGCAATTGTCTGTTCTAGGCTGGAGAAGCCTCACCAGGAGCATCGGAGAGCGCAAGGGCCGAGCGACTCCTGCCAGCCACCACCTGGCGTACTTGGTCGGCGTTCACGCCGCGGCGGAGCAGCCCCCGAATGGCGATGGAGATCCTGGATGTCTCTTCCGATACGACGACAACCACGGCATCCGTTTCCTCCGACAACCCAAGTGCGGCCCTGTGCCGGGTACCTAGCGTCTTATCCGACACGGGGAACTGGGTCAGAGGAAGTACACAACCGGCGGCAACGATCTGGCTGCCTCTCACGATCACTGCGCCATCGTGCAGCGGCGAATACGGCGTGAATACGGTGGCTAAGAGGTCGGCGGATACGTTCGCCTCCATTTCGGTACCGGTCTCGGCGTAGTCGTTCAGGGAAACCTCACCTTCCACCGCTATGATCGCGCCTGTTCCGTTGCGCGATAGGCGACTGACCGCTTCGGCTATCTGATCGCCCACGGCCGTCTGATCCGTGGATGTGAGCAGCTGGATGGCACGTGTCCGCCCCAACCGCCCCAACGCTTGCCGTAGCTCGGGCTGGAACACCACTACGGCTGCAAACGCACCGTAAGTGAACACCAGCCCAAGCAAGGTCGATATCATGTCGAGCTTGAGCAGCACCGCCGCAAAGTACACCAACACCAGCGACAGCAGTCCCAACAGAATCTGCAGGGCCCGAGTGCCTGCGAGCAGCAGCAGAATCCGGTATATGACATATGCGACGATGAGAATCTCGATCACGTCGCGAACGCCCGGGATGAGGAACGGAAGGGAGTCGAGAGGCATCAGTTGCTCCTGATGGCTGCAGCCACTTTGAGTGCCTGCTTCACCTGGCCGACCGCGTGTACCCGGAATAGGGCCGCACCCAGCACGAAGGCGGCAACGCACAGGTGAGCGGTGCTTTCATCCCGTTTGGTGACATCTCGTCCCGTCACCGCGCCCAGCAGCCGCTTGCGTGATGGACCAATCATCACCGGGTATCCAAGCGAGGCCAGCGCAGGTATGCCGTTGATCGCCGCAAACGACTGACTAGGATCTTTGGAGAACCCGATACCTGGATCGACGGCTATGCTGTCACGCCGCACTCCACTTGCGAGCGCGCGATCGAGCGATCGGGTCAGTTCGTGCACCATTTCGGCTACGACGTCGTGGTATGAAGCGTGGTTGTAAGTGGCCATGTCGCTGAAGCTGCCACGCGAGTGCATCAGAACGAGCCCGGCGCCGCGCTCGGCACAGACGCTGGCAATCTGCGGATCCAGCCGCAGCCCCGATACGTCGTTGACGACCCAGGCACCATTGTCGAGCGCCAACTCTGCAGTTTCCGACTTGACAGTGTCAACGCTTATGGGCACCGAAGGATGACGCCGCACCAGTTCAGTGAGCACCGGCGCCAAGCGACCCCATTCTTCTGCGACCGAGACAGACTCCGGCCGTCCGGGTCGGCTCGATTCGGCCCCGACGTCGAGCATATCGGCGCCTGCGTCCAGCATCTCATCGGCCCGACGCAGGGCGGCCTCAGGCTCAAGGCACTCACCGCCGTCGCTGAATGAATCCGGTGTGATATTGAGGATACCCACCACTACAGGACCATCCAGACCGACTGATCCCCTCGCAGTCATCCACGCAAGCGGCACCTCTTGACTGCTGGCGAGGTACGTGCCGATCTCATCGGTGAGCGTCGTGGGAATGGCCTCGGCTGCCGCGCGCGTCATGCCGGCCACGCGGGCGGCAGATCCGGAAACCAACACCCAGCCCTCACCGGACAGGCAATCCACGCCGGCAAGGCGCGCCGCCTCCGCTAACGCTTCTTGGCCGTCTTGATTGGGTGTTTCGAGGATTAAGGCAATGGGTCGTAAGCCCTGGGCGACAGCAATGGCTCTAGATTCGTCCACCCCCCGCCGCACCAGCGCATCCCGAAGCGATATCGGGTCGCGCGAAGCAAGCGGGGTTAGCGTCACGCTCCGGCTGGTTCGGCCGGTGGTGTGCCGAGCACTGGGCCGCGGTCTTCGGCGACCGCTTTGCCGCCTGACCCCTCGACCTGACGCTCGGCGGGTCCGGTTGGTAGTTCCGGGCTAACCGGTGGTAGGTCCTTACCTGCCCCGATTAGCTCGACTTCCTCTCTATCAATAGTCTCCCGCTCCAACAGCACTGCTGCCATGCGGTGTAACGTGTCCAGGTCGCCGCTCAGGATTTCGTTGGCGCGAGTGTACGCCT
Source organism: Gemmatimonadota bacterium (assembly GCA_039589275.1). Taxonomy (GTDB): domain Bacteria; phylum Gemmatimonadota; class Gemmatimonadetes; order Gemmatimonadales; family GWC2-71-9. The sequence goes on from JBDHHP010000001.1 coordinate 65,083, forward strand.
CCTCGAGGATGCGCCTGACCTCAGCATCTACTAGTTCCGCGGTCTTGTCAGATACCTCTCTGTGCTGGGCAAACTCACGACCCAAGAAGATCTGGTGCTCCCGATCGCCCACAGCCACCGGGCCAACAGCGTCGCTCATTCCGAACTGCATGACCATACCGCGCGCCATGTCGGTGGCCTGTTGAATGTCCTGAGCGGCGCCTGTGGTGACCTTTTCTGGGCCAAAGATAAGTTCCTCTGCGACGCGGCCGCCGTAGGCCATGGCCAACCGGCCGAGAATGAACTCCTTCTTGTAGTAGTGGCGATCCTCCTCCGGCAGCGAGAAAGTGATGCCGCCGGCCCTGCCCCGCGGCACGATTGTGACCTTGTGGACTGGGTCGAGACCCGGAATTCGAATGCTGACCAAGGCATGACCGGCCTCGTGATAGGCCGTGAGTTTCCTCTCCTCGTCGGTCATGACCATGCTCTTGCGTTCGACGCCCAGCATCACCTTGTCCTTCGCGTCTTCGAAGTCCTCCATCTCTACAGACGACTTGTTGCGCCGAGCCGCGAGCAGGGCTGCCTCGTTCACGATATTTGCTAGGTCAGCACCGGCGAGTCCGGGAGTGGCCTTGGCGATGATGTCCAGCTTCACGTCGGGGGCAAGAGGGATCTTGCGCACGTGAACCTTGAAGATCATCTCACGGCCCCTGACGTCGGGCATGTCGACCACTACCTGGCGATCAAATCTCCCCGGACGGAGTAATGCCGGATCGAGTACGTCAGGACGGTTGGTAGCCGCAAGCAGAATGACGCCCTCGTTGGACTCGAAGCCGTCCATCTCGACCAGTAGCTGATTTAGGGTCTGCTCTCGCTCATCGTGCCCGCCGCCAAGCCCAGCGCCGCGGTGCCGTCCCACGGCATCGATCTCGTCAATGAAGATGATGCATGGAGCGTGGGCTTTCCCCTGCTCGAACAAGTCGCGCACCCGCGATGCACCAACACCCACAAACATCTCCACGAAATCTGAGCCCGACATCGAGAAGAACGGTCGTCCTGCCTCGCCGGCGACCGCGCGCGCAAGTAGTGTCTTGCCGGTACCTGGAGGTCCCACCAACAGTACGCCTTTAGGCAGACGCCCCCCGAGGCGCTGGAATTTCTGCGGATCTTTGAGGAACTCGATCACCTCTTCGAGCTCCACCTTCGCTTCATCTGCACCGGCGACATCTTGGAATGTCACCTTCGGCGTATCGGCGGTCAGCAGCTTCGCCTTTGATTTACCGAACGAAAACGCTCGGTTGCCGCCTTGCTGAACCTGTCGGAAGAAGAACACCCAAAGACCGATCAGGATCACCCAGGGGAGCAGCTGTATGAAGACGGTACCGAAACCTGGTTTGGGCTCCTTGGCGGTTATTGGAACGCTCTTCTCCTCCAGGCGCTCCAGCAACAGTTCTGAATCCTGGATCGGGAGCACCGTTTGAAACTTCGTGACTTGGTTGCCCTCGTGACTGACCTCGCGCTTGAAGTCTCCTTCAACGAACTTCCCACTCGTGATCTCGACACTCGCAATGTTGTCTTCCTCGAGCTCCTGGCGGAATGTCGAGTACCGCACCTCAGTGGCATCGTTCCGTCGGTTCCCAAAGACCTGATAGAACACAAGTGATACGAGAATGATGAGCAGCCAGAACATCAAGTTCCGGCTCATCATTCCCCATCCGATCTTGGTTGGTGGCAGTCGGTCCGCCATTCTACTCCTTCAAGCTCGCAATGAACGGCAAGTGTCGAAAATCTTCAGCGAAATCTAGGCCGTACCCGACCAGAAACTTCTTCGGCGCGTCGAAACCCACGAACCTCGGTTGCAACTGAGGTTCGGCTAGTCTCTTGTGTAACAGAGTACAAATCTCCAAGCTCGCTGGTTCCCTCGTTTCAAAGATGCGCGTCAAGTGGTTCAAGGTCGCACCCGAGTCGACGATGTCCTCGACAAAGAGTACGTGTTTGCCCACCAAATCCGTTTCCGGATCATACAGCAGCCGTACATGACCGCTAGACTTCGTGCTGTCACCGTAGGAAGCAGCCACCACGAAATCCCAGCGATGCGGCCGCGGGATCCACCTCACGAGATCACTCATGAAGACGACGCTGCCTTTGAGTAATCCAACCAGCAGCAGTTCTCCCGACTGGTAGTATTCCCCTACCTCCCTGCCAAGTTCCTTCACGCGCCGCTGAATCGTGGCTTCATCGAACACGACCTCGCCAAACTCAGCGCCGCCAGCTACGCTCTCAATGTCCGGTCGCTCTGGCATCAAGCCTCACCGCAGGATCTCCGACGCTCGGTACCGATGCCGCCGATCGGCAGATGCCAGGAATCCAGATTATGTCTCTACGTCTCACCACCACCGGGTAGCGGTGTCTGTCCCGCGTTGGGACACGTCCCTCCATCAACAGTCGGCGCACCTTGCGTCGGCCGACACCACCCAAGGGAAGCATCTTGTCTCCAGCTCTCGGAACCCGGATTCCGCCGGCGCCCGGTGTCACCCAGGTAGTGAGCGAACACCGCTGGATCGCTGCGGCCGGCTCCACCCGCCAGCGGAACTCCCAGCCGGGCCAGTGCACACAACCTCCTTCGCCCACCCCCCAACCAGATTCGAGGTCCGCAGCCACGGATTGCCCAGCTGGCGTTTCGGGCTTGATGAGCAGATCTCCGAAGACAAGCTCCGCCTCCCAGCCCGAGCCAAGCTGAAGTACGCGGCCGCTCGAACCGTCCGTCGCAAACGTCAGTAGCTCTGCTGCGCGTCGCCGCCCCAGCCGACACCCCACTTCCCTTGCAGCGGCACGTAAGAGCACTAATGACAACATCTTATCATATCGTTGCAGCGCTGCTCTAGCAACCTCAACACAGTCATCAGCCACCCGCAACCGGAGTTCCGGAAGCGACCGCAGGGCGGCGCTCCACGCTGAGCGCTGCAGGTCCGCATCATAGGCTACACTCAGCAATCGGTCTTCCAGATCGACGCCGGACCGCTGTCTCAAGAGCGGAAGAACCGTATGCCGGATCCAGGCGCGATCATGCTTTTGATCTTCGTTCGCCGGATCGCAGAAGAGCCCCGGGCGACCACAATCCTGAGGGTATTTAGAGTCGAGCCAGTCAACCAGCTCGGAACGCGTGAAGGGTAGCAGCGGACGCACCAGTCCGCGCGGCCCTTTGCCTGGAATTCCCGCCAAACCAAAAACCCCACTGCCCCGTAAAAACCGGTATAGCACGGTCTCGATCTGGTCGTTCCTGTGGTGAGCAGTAACCAAGTATCGAGCGCCCTCTTGCACCTGTATCGATCGCAGAGCCCCGTAACGCTCAATCCGCGCCTTCGTTTCCGAGGCGTCACCTCCAAGCCCCAGCCTAGCGATATGACACGGCATTCCGTGTAGCTCGGCCCATTGGGATACGGCATCGGGCACGCGGGCTGTGACGGGCTGAATTCCGTGTTCAACATGGGCGACAGCGAGGCTCAGTCCGAACTGCGGCGCGACGAGCTGCATTAGATTGAGCAACGCAATCGAGTCGGGCCCACCGCTGACCGCCAACAATGCGAGCCCTGGGACCTCGAACATCCGAGTCTCGGCGAGGTGATCGGCAAGTCGAAGCTGGAGGTCTCGCGCCACTTGTCTAATCGATGCCCTCAGTGGCCCGCTTGCGTGCATCAGCTAGATAGCCGGGTTTCAGTCCCAGGAGATTCGAGATCTTCCGCATCAAGTAACTTTCATGTTTCGCCAGCTCACCGTCAGCATAGACCACCCGCCACATCACCTCCGCCAGCACCATCTTCTGGCCCACATCGTACCGGTCGGCGATCAGTCGCGTGAATTGGTACAGATCGACGGATTTGCGGCGCTCCTCCTCAGCGAGGCCAATCAACTCCTCCACCGTGTCCGCCGCTAGATCAAAGTGACGAACCAGCGCCTCTTCAATGTGTTCCCGTTCTTCCTGGGCAAACTCATCATCGGCGTAAGCCAGCTCCAATAGCAGCGCGCACGCGGCCAATGCGGCGGGGTCCTTTGCAGCACGGTCATTCGCCTGTTCGCTGCCCTCGGTTGTTGGCGCTGGCGTCGGCTCGAGGTTCTTGGAGAAGAAGGACTTTATCGCGTCAAGCATCCTCACCCGCCTGTCGTGATTGGTACTTGGGTCGTGAACGGTGACTGCTACTCCGTCACAGATAGGGACTAAGCAGTCGCGCCACCCCGTCTCTCAGTCGGACCGGTACGCTGCGGCCATCCACCGCGGCCTGTGTTGTCTGACTGGCCCGGGCGACCTTGTCAGCAGCCAGCTGGGTCATGGATCGAGCCAGTTCCCGGTCGTAACACTCCACGTTGAACTCAAAATTCAATCGCAGACTGCGTGGATCCCAATTGGCCGAGCCGATCAGCGTCCACAGATCGTCTACCACCATGAGCTTCGTGTGATCGAATGGCGGAGGCGTCAGAAAGACGCGGCAGCCGCGTTCCAGAAGTTGCCACAACAGAGCCGTGGACGCCCAGGCAACCAATGGCTGGTTGTTTACCGAAGGCAGGACAATATCCACCTCGACGCCTCGCATCGCTGCCACGGCCAGAGCGCTGATCAGATCGCGATCGGGTAGGAAGTACGGCGTCACGATGCAGATCCGATACTCGGCGGTCTGCACTCCCCCCAGCAGAGTCAGGCGCATCTTGTCGAAGTCTTCCCCCGGACCGTCCGGGATCCCTCTGGCAATGACTGCTCCAACCTCCTCCAATCGGGGAAACCACAGATCCCCGCCGAGAGCCTCCTTGGTGGAAAAAGCCCAATCCTCCGCGAACACCCACATGAGTTGTTGCACAACCGGACCTTCAACCTTGAACTGGAGGTCCTGGATGGGCCGGCGAGGACCCTTAGCCAAGACGTGACCGTCGCGCACGTTCATGCCGCCCGTGAACGCGACCCCACCATCGGCCACGAGGATTTTGCGGTGGTTGCGCAGGTTAAAGAACGGCATCCGCCAAGGGAGAATCGCCTGCATGAAACGGGCGACCCTCACTCCCCTCTTACGCAACTGTCCGACCATAGATGGCCATGAATATCGCGCACCAATCGAATCGATCAGGACGCGCACCGCCACGCCCCGATTCACGGCGCGCTGCAGCGCGTCAGCAAAGGTCTCTCCCGTTTCGTCGTGATCGAAGATGTACGTTGAGAAGGCCAACGATCGCTCCGCACTGTCGATCGTTTCGAGCATAGCAGGAAAAGCCGCATCCCCGTTCTGCAGCGGTTCCACGTGGTTGCCCGCAGTCAGGGGACTGTCGGTGACCTGGCCAACCACTCGCGCCAGAGCCCCGAGGTGCCCACTGGCCTCCATCAGCTCAACCCCTACGGCGCGCCAGTCAGTGCCTGCATCTCTATCGCCGAGTCCTACCGGTAGCCCAGCTCGCAGAGCCTTCGCTCGACGCTCAATTCGGTTTATGCCCAATAGCACGTAGAGCACCGGTCCAACGATAGGCACGAGCCAGATCACGCCGACCCACCCCAAAGCGGCTCGAGAGTCACGCTTGCGCATTACTGCGTGTGCTGAAGCAATCACCGCCAGAAGCGCAGAAAGAGTGGCAATGATCGCCGGCCGGAGTTGTTCCAGAACGGACAACATTTCTAGAGATCCAACTCCAACGGAGCATCGAGCGAAGCGCCTACCGGTTCGACGAGATCAACCCCTTCATTCCCGGGTCTACTGACGAGAGGGCTCACGGGATAACCCGTCATTCGTTCCGGGGGATAGGTGCCAAGGAGTTGCCTCGCCAGGGCCCGGTCGAGAGGACCGGGACAAAGCCAGTCATCGAAGTCACCCGGCTCGATGATTACCGGCATTCGGTCGTGTACCGGTCTCGTCAACGTATTGGGAGAGGTCGTGATAACGGCGCAGGATTCAATGCTACTGGCACCAGCCTTGAGCCCACCCCACCGGTCCCACAGCCCAGCGAGAGCAAACAGTGTGTCACCCCGCATGCGGAAGAAGTACGGTTGCTTCCCACCAGGGACCTTCTGCCACTCATAAAAACCGCTCGCAGGAATCAGGCAGCGTCGCTGTCTAAAGGAATCGCGGAACGTTGGTTTGTCTGCAACCGTTTCGGCGCGTGCGTTGATGGTGCGTGCTCCGAAATCGCTGGAGTGCGCCCAGTGAGGTATCAACCCCCAACGGAAGACCGCTGCTTCGCGGTTATCGTCGCGGCCACACCTGATGCCCGGTACTGCGTCGGTTGGAGCGATGTTGTATCTCGGGGAGAGATCGAAGACTCGCCTGACTTCGTCCAGCGACAGGCGAAACAGACGAGCGACCTCGTCGGGAGTTGCATAGAGAGCGTAGCGACCACACATGAGATATTGGTATTCACTCAACGCAGAAATCTACTGCTGCACCGACCGATCGCCATGTGAGCGGGAGGTATCGGGAACCCCCTCGGATTGTTGATTTCCGAGCCAGTATCATGTTGATTTACAACAGGTTGCGAGATCTGGAGAGGTCGAACACGATCGGGTGGCCGCGGGCACCGAGCCTCTTCCGGGCAGCTGAACCCGTCATGTTCGCTGGTCGCAGACTCCACCGCGTGTCCGCATCCGATGGGCGGCTCGTTAAAGGTGATTTCACGAACAAAAGCTAGCCCACTTCAGACTCGCCCGCACGGATTGGCTTACCATCCGATGGCACGACACCGACGGCTTGATGGCCCGGGGGCTTCCGTGACCCGACGCAAGGAACGACACCAAGTGTATGGAATCATCGTGTTGCAGCCGCTCACGGTGTTATTGGGCGCTTTGTGTCTCAGCGGCTGCCAGCCAACTTCAGAGGACGCCTCGCAACGACCCGGGCAAGCTGAGCCCTCAGCAAGTGGCCTGGGCCTGCACTACAGAGATATCACGAGTCAATCCGGAATCGACTTCAAGCACTCCATAGGAGATGGAGAGCTGAGCAACATCGTCGAATCGACCGGCGGAGGTGTCGCACTGTTCGACTACGACCAAGACGGATTGCTCGATGTGTACGTCGCCAACGGATGTCACATGGTCGGGGTGAGCCGTGGACCCGGTGTTGACATCAGGACGACAAACAAGCTGTATCGCAATCTTGGTGACGGAAGGTTCATTGATGCGACCGATCCCGCTGGCATGGCGCACGCGGGATACGGGATCGGCGTCATGGTTGGCGACTACGACAACGACGGGTACCCGGACGTATACGTCACCAACTTCGGCCCCAACGTGTTGTACCGCAACAACGGAGACGGCACGTTCACAGACGTCAGCCAAGTTGCTGGTGTAGTCGGGGCAGAGGGCGACCTCAGTGTTGGAGCGGCCTGGCTCGACTTCGACAACGACGGCCTGCTCGATTTGTACGTCGGCAACTATGTCCAGTACGACGCGGAACTGGAGCACAGTCTGGCACCGGAGGAGTTCCCGGGTCCTCTGTCGTATTCGGGTCAGCCTGACCTGCTGTACCGCAACCAAGGCGACGGGACCTTCGAGGACGTGACCCGAGCGGTGGGAGTGTGGCGGCCGGATGGGAGGGCAATGGGAATCGGCGCTATTGACTATGACGATGACGGCTTCGTTGACATATACGTCGCAAACGACGCGATGGAGAACTACCTGTTTCACAACGAAGCCGGTCAGCGCTTCACGGACATGGCTCTGCCGCTGGGTGTTGCACTGAACCACCGAGGCAACGCGACTTCCAGCATGACAGTGACTTTCGGTGACTACGACGGTGACAGTCGTGTTGACATGTTCGTTCCAGACATGTCGTACGGTGCCCTATACAGAAACGAAGAGGCGAAGGTGTTCACGGACATGACGCACGAAACGGGCATAGCAGTGATAAGCGGTCCGTTCGTCGGCTGGGCTGCGGCGTTTATCGACTACGACAACGATGGAGATGCCGACATCTTCCAGGTAAACGGGGACGATCACCATCTGTTCGGCCAGCAGGATGCTCTGTTCGAGAACCTCGGAGACGGGAGATTTGAGAACGTCTCTGAGCGGCGCGGTCAGTATTTTCAGGAGAGGCTTGTCGGAAGGGGCGCCGCGTTCGGCGATTTGGACAACGATGGGGATGTGGATGCCTTCATCGCGAACCTGAATGATCGTGCGGTGCTATTACTAAATGAAGGCGGAAACCAGAATAGCTGGATCATCCTGAACTTGATTGGAGAACCGAGCAATCGTGACGCCGTAGGAGCCAGGGTGAGAGTGGACGCGGGCCAGCGCAGCCAGGTAGCTCAGAAGACGAGTTCAAGTAGCTACCTCTCACAGAATGATCACAGACTACACTTCGGTCTCGGAGCTGCAGAAACAGTCGACAGAATCGAGATCCGGTGGCCGTCAGGCGCGTTGCAGGTGGTGGAGCACGTTCCAGCACGGCAGATCGTGACTATTACGGAGCGCTGATTCCGACCTGATCACTTTGCAGAGGATGCCACCAGGAGAGTCGCAATAGAATGGATATGTGGAAAAGTAGTGGCGCGTTTGCCCCCTTCAGGATTGCGGATCGTCAAACCAAGCCCGAAGGGTCGATTGTAAGGGCGGGTGGCGTTGAGATCGGTGGCCCCGAAGTGGTGGTCATTGCTGGTCCTTGCGCCGTCGAATCCAGAGATCAGCTCTTTAACACCGCCAAGGCGGTCAAGGCAGGCGGTGCCCGGATGTTGCGGGGAGGGGCGTTCAAGCCTCGTACCTCGCCATACTCATTTCGTGGACTCAAAGAGGAAGGTCTGGAATTGCTGGCAGCGGCGCGGGACGAGACAGGACTACCCGTAGTCACCGAGGTCATGGATACGCGACAGGTAGAACAGGTGTGCAAACACGCCGACGTGCTTCAGGTCGGGTCTCGCAGCATGCAGAACTTCCCCTTGCTCGACGAAGTCGGCCAGTCGAAGATGCCCGTGCTGTTGAAACGCGGGATGGCCGCCACGATCGAGGAGTTCCTGCTTGCAGCTGAGTACATACTCGCACAGGGCAACGAGGACGTGATGCTCTGCGAGCGCGGTATCCGCACCTTCGAAAACTCAATGCGCAATACACTGGATCTGAACGCCGTCCCGATGCTCAAGAGAATGACGCACCTGCCTGTGGCCATAGACCCCAGTCACGGGACCGGACATGCATGGATGGTACCGGACCTGTGTCTTGGCGCCGTTGCCGTGGGTGCTGATGCGATACTGGTGGAAGTCCATTGCGATCCAGAGTCAGCGCTGTCTGATGGAGCTCAGTCCCTACACCCAGATAGGTTCCATGCCATGATGGTCGACCTGCGCAAGGTGGCCGCCGCGGTGGGCAGGACAGTTGCTGATGGCGACCGACTCGCGTAAGGCATGGCGTGGAGGCTGGCAGACAGCGATACGGTCGGCGAGACTGGATTGATGCGGCTTCACCGCCTGTGGTTACCTACCGCGATTTGCGTCGCACTGTTGTCCACCGCGTTCGCCGCGTCAACCGGCACGCAACTGGAGTACGATCTGGTGATCGTGCAGGTACCCGCCGGAGATGATTCAGTTGCTTCCCAACTGAGCAACGAGCCTATCTTGGCGGAGAGATATGTGGACGGCGCTCGGATCGTACGACTGTCGGCCTCAGGTGCAGCGCCAGTAGTCCTGACGCCCGAGTTCGTTTCGGCCCGCGATCCAGACGTTTCTTTTGATGCTGAGACCGTCGTCTTTGCCGGCAAACGCGAATCCGGTGACCTCTGGCAGATCTGGCGAATGAGCGCCGACGGCTCAAACAAGGAACAGATTACGCGCGGCAGGGGTGACAAGATCGCACCAGTGCATGCCGGCAGCCGGTTCTACCTCAACGACTCGCAGCCCACACCGCAGATCATCTATGCGAGCAGTGCCGACGGGTGGCGCGGCGAGCATTCGGACCGGGCTGCGTTCGCGCTGTACGGCACGGACCACGCGGGCAGGGCCAATTATCGCTTGACTTACAACCTCGAAAGTGACTTCGCGCCCGCCGTGCTACCGAGCGGACGCATCGTGTTCGCCAGTTGGCAGCGATTTGGTGATCGATATGGCCCTGGCGGTCTCCTGGCCCTCATGGGCATCAACCTGGATGGCACCGACCTCATGCCGTTCTACGGGAATCATGACATGCCCCGGGTCAAGGAGATGGCCCACTTCTCCGTTACCGACGATCGCGTCTATTTCATAGAATCGGACAGCTTTACTCGGTTGGGTGGCGGGGACATCGCCTACGTATCAGTGAGGCGACCGCTGAACTCGTATCGTAAGCTGAGTCACGATGATGATGGTCTATATCACAGCCCGGCTTCCCTGCCGAATGGAGAGCTGATTGCCTCGTACCGCCCGAACCATCCGACCTCGGCGTTTGGGATCTACCGAGTGAACAAGGCATCAGGGGCGAGACAGACGAGAGTATCCGAGGATCCAGGATGGCACTCGATTGACGCCCAGGTGCTAGCTCCTCGCGAATCGGCCAAAGGCCGCTCCAACTGGTTGAGACCGAACGCAACGACTGGAGTGTTCTATTGCTTGAATAGCTACCGGTCCAACCTGTTTGAAGATGAGCAAATCGCTCCCGGGTCGATCAGCTACGTACGCGTAATTGAAGGCATGCCGCCAGCGGAAAACCGTGAGGATCACTTCCCCTCTCGCTTCGGTGCCCGCCGCCTTCTTGGGGTAGCACCAGTAGAGAACGACGGTTCGTTCCACGTTCGCGTGCCTGCGGAAACGCCCATCACTTTTCAGCTGTTGGACCAGGACTATGTGGCTTTGCGGTCCCAGAAGGCCTGGACCTGGGTCATGGGCAACGAGAATCGCGGGTGTATCGGCTGCCACGAAGACCGCGAGCTTTCACCGCCGAACAGCATGGTAGCCGCGATCATCAAACCCCCCGTGGAACTGACTCTGCCGCCCAACCGGCGCCGGACCGTGGATTTTCGCAATCAGATAGCGCCGATCCTCGCAGAGAAGTGCGCCACGGGGGGCTGCCATGTGTCGGGGCAAGTCGCGCCGGACCTCTCTCGGACGGCAGAGGCAGCGGGCAGTCACGGCCTGGAAGAAACGTATCGGGCGCTGCTCGGCCCGATCCCCGGCCGCGACGGCGAGCAATACCTGATTGCGGGGAGCGCCAAAGTCAGTCCGCTGATCGCGTTGCTTCTCGGTAGGAGACTCGATGCCGCAGCCACCAACTACACGGGCGATCTGGACCAAATGCCACCCCACAACTTGCTGAACCAACGGGACCGGATTCTGTTCGTGGAGTGGGTGGATCTGGGTGCTCAATGGGATTCGCGCGCAACCACGTCAGCCAACACGCGCCAGAAGTAGGCCAAGACATATGGGAACGGTAAGAGAACGAGAGCAGCAGCTCAGCATCACAGCGATTGCCGTCGCGGGCATACTGCTCACCCCAATCCACGGGTTGGGAGGACAGGACAGGCTGCCGACGCTGGTCGATGTCACCCGCAGCGCTGGAATCACTTTCGTGCACAGCGTCGGTGACAATGATATGGACAACCTCATTGAATCCAACGCTGCCGGGTGTGCGTTCTTCGACTACGACGGGGACGGCGACCTCGACATCTATCTACTGAACGGAGCCTACACCGAAGGCCTGAGCAGCGTGCGCGGCCGGCGCAATCGTGGCAAGCTGTCTAACGCGCTGTACCGCAACAACGGTGACGGGACCTTCACCGATTTGTCCGCCGAGGCGGGCGTAGATCACAAGGGCATGGGCATGGGCGTAGTGACGGCCGACTACGACAACGACGGCGATCAAGATCTACTCGTCACCAACTACGGGCCCAACGTTTTCTACCGCAACAACGGAGATGGAACCTTTTCCGACTTCACTCGTCAGGCCGGGCTGGAAGACGACCGGAGCGGAATCGGCAGCACGTTCCTGGACTACGACCAAGACGGCTTCCTCGATCTGTACGTAGGCGCCTACGTCGAGTACGATCCCGAATACCAGTACTTCTACGCAGCACAGCGCTTTCCTGGACCACTGTCGTATCGTGGACAGCCTGACGTGCTGTATCACAACAACGGCGACGGAACGTTCACCGACGTGACAGAGCAGGCCGGCGTCTACAACCCTGAAGGGAGAGCGATGGGTGTCGCGTCGAGCGACGTGGATGACGACGGCGACTGGGACATCTTCGTGTCGAACGATGCGATGGAGAACTACCTATATCGCAACAACGGCGACGGTACGTTCACTGATGTGGCTCTGCCCACTGGGACCGGATACAGCCAAAGCGGCGAGGCGACTTCTGCGATGAGCGCCGAGTTCGGCGACATCGACCTGGACGGACTTGTCGACATCATAGTGCCCGACATGGGGTATAGCTGCATATACAGGAACAGTGGCGCGGGGTTCTTTGAGGAGATGAGCGCGCGAATGGGGTTGGCGGCCGCGTGCGGGCAGTACACCAGTTGGTCGGGCAACTTCTTCGATTTCGATCATGATGGCTATGGAGACCTCTTTATCAGCAATGGGCATCCGCACCGACTCATCGGAGAGGAAGATCTCCTGCTCACAAACGACGGTGGACGTCGCTTCGTGAACGTGTCGGACCAGCTGGGACCGGACTTCCAGGAGAAGTTCGTAAGCCGAGGCTCGGCGGCAGGAGACTTCGATGATGACGGAGACATCGACCTGCTGGTGTTGAATGTAAACGCACGCTCTCGGCTGCTCAGAAACGACGGAGGTAACGACAAGAACTGGCTGATGGTTCGGCTAATCGGAGTGACGAGCAACAGGGACGCCATTGGAACACGCGTGCGTGTGACGGCCGGAGACAAAGTGCAATCCAGGTGGCGCGTCAGCAGCTCGGGTTACCTCTCACAGGGCGATTACCGACTGCACTTCGGGCTGGGCAGCGAGAGCAGGGTCGATCGGATCGAGATCCGATGGCCCAGTGGGAAAGAACAGATTCTCGAGAATACGTCGGTCAACCAGGTGCTGGTTGTAACGGAACCTAGCATCTGAGGCAACATGGGACGGCACGAATGAGACGGTATCTGAGGACAACGGTTCTTCCCATCCTGCTGACAGGTATTCCCTGCTGGGCAATGACCGTTCAAGCTCAAGAGCGGGTCTACGTAGGAGAAAGCATCTGCCGCCAGTGCCACCATCAGTCCGGCAGCCGCGATCAATTCAGCCCCTGGCGTCTATCCAAGCACTCGCGCGCTTACGCCGCACTGTCCTTGCCGGAGTCAAAACAGATCGCGGAACTATCCGGAATCGACGAGCCGCCGCACGAGAGCCCGATCTGCCTGGGTTGCCACACAACCGCCTTCGATGCCGAGGAGTGGGAGTTGGATGACACGTTTCATCGTGAGGACGGTGTGCAGTGCGAGCTGTGTCACGGGCCGGGAAGTGAGTACATGGACACCGCCATCATGCAGGACCGCGGCCTAGCTGCCGCAGCAGGTCTGCGAGTTCCGCAGGAAAGCAAGTGCCTGGTATGCCACAAAGAAAAGGGCTCTCACGTCGCCGTACTGGGAACCAAGCAGTTCGTATATGATGACGCACTGAAAGCGATCTCTCACGCCGGGAGGGGTGGACCTGCACAGCCACCGAGGTCTGACACAGTGATCCAGCAGTTGCCGGGCCCCAAGTATGTCGGCGCTTTGGAATGCGGGACGTGTCACGGCGCAGGCTCTGCCGCGCCAGCGTATGGCGAATGGCGACTCTCGAACCACGCCCAGGCCTACGCGAGCCTCGGAACGGCTCGCGCCGCAGAGATAGCTCGTGACATGGGAGTGACGCAAGAGCCACAGTCATCAACAGAGTGTCTGCAGTGCCACACCACTGCTTCGCAAGAACCAGCTGGCCGCTTCGCTGAGAGCTTTGACCAGGCTCAAGGCGTGCAATGCGAGAGTTGTCACGGACCGGGTAGCGAATACATGGCCGAAGCAGTGATGCTCGACCCCGTGGCCGGCGTAGATGCCGGACTCCAGGAGATAAACGAGGGCACCTGCATCGTCTGTCACACTCCCGATACACATGGCCAGACGTTCGATTTCGAGTCCACGTGGTCTGAGATAGATCATTCGAAAACGCGCGAGCGGCCCCCAACTGCTCCATACAAGACGCCACTCAATCTGGCCGTGACTCGGGATGGAAAGCGACTGTTCGTCGCATGTGAGGGATCCAATACTGTCATATCGGTGGATCTGAATAGGGAGGAGATCGTTGCGGAGGTGGCCGTCGGCAGCCAGCCGCACTTCGTACTCCTATCGCCGGATGAGCGCCACGCCTATGTGAGCAATCGTGGTTCAGACAATGTCTCCGTCATCGACACCGAAACGTCTCAGGTGCTATCCACTCTGGTTGTCGGAGACGAACCTCATGAGATGGCGACAGACGAGGAGGGAACACTCCTCTACGTAGCCAACGCCGGCACGTACGACGTCTCAGTGATCGATCTCGTCGCCGGGGAGGAAACCAAGCGACTTGCTGCATCTCGCGGCCCCTGGGGCGCCGCGAGATCGCCGGACGGTCGCTCCGTCTATGTGACCAACAACCTGCCGCGCTACGGCGAGTTCCGCACTCCCGCCATGTCGGAGGTTACCGTCATCGAGACGGGTCGATCAACGGTAACGCACCGCTATACCATACCTGGCGCCAATCTCGTGCAGGGAATCGGTTTCTCGCCCGACGGCAGTTTTGCGCTCGTCACATTGATCCGCACCAAGAACTTGGTTCCGATGACGCGAAACGTTCAGGGATGGATCATCACCAACGGAATAGGTCTACTCTGGAACGACGGCCGCATCGATCAACTCCTGCTGGACCAGGTCAGCGATTTCTTCGCCGATCCGACCGACGTCGTCTTCTCAAATGACGGTCGTTACGTCTTCGTGAGCGGCAGCGGCGTTCAGGAAGTTGCCATGATCGACGTGCGGCAGATGCTGGACGTATTGGAGACATCAGCGCCACAGCGGCGTGCGGAGGTGCTGCCTGATCACCTGGGTGTGAACAGTGAGTTCATGCTGAAACGGATCGCCGTGGGACAAAGCCCGCGCGGTATGGTTATCTCTCCGGACGACAGGTATCTCTACGTCGCCGACGCCCTAGACGACGCCATCTCGGTCATCGACATCGCGAAGCGGGAACGTATCGGCGTCATAGGTCTGGGTGGTCCCAGCGAGATCACGGAAGCTCGTTACGGCGAACGGATCTTTCACAGTGCGGAGCGCACTTTCGCGCGGCAGTTCTCCTGTCACTCCTGCCATCCAGACGGTCACGTCGACGGAATAACATACGATATCGAACCGGACGGGCTTGGCGTCAACCCGGTAGACAACCGTACACTTCGCGGTATCAACGACACCGCCCCATTCAAGTGGACAGGCACGAACCCAACGTTGAGGCGGCAGTGTGGCCCCCGACTCGCCGCTTTCTTCACGCGCCTTGATCCTTTCACTGCACAGCAAGCTGCAGCATTGGATCGCTACATCGTCACTATCGTGAGACCGCCGAACCGTCACCGTGCCAACGCTTCGCTCACGGCTGCTCAGGAAAGAGGCAAGCGGCTGTTCGAGCGTGAATTCGACAAGTCCGGCAATCCCCTGGCGCCCACCCAGCGATGCGTATTCTGCCATCCGCCGCCGTACTACACCAACCGCAACGTGTACAATGTGGGTAGCGCCTCGTGGCTCGACACTCACAGCGAGTTCGACGTCCCACATCTGAGCAACATCTACGACTCATCGCCCTACATGCACGACGGTCGAGCTAGGTCTCTTGAAGAAATCTGGACGGTGTACAACCCCAACGACACTCATGGTCATACCAATGACCTGACCAAGGACGAACTGAACGACTTGATCGAGTTCTTGAAGACTCTGTGAACGGATTGCTGACATGCGCGGCCTATCAATCGTTGTTGTGTTGCTTGCCCTATCATCGCCTGGGGCGGGGTGTCAAACCGGCGCCACGCCATCGCTGGTGGGGCAACCGTACATCTACACAGATTGGGAATCCTTCACCACGGAATCGACCCACGGAGACTTTATCAACGATCACGTCTTCTTCCTACATGCGGATGGAGACAGCCTGTGGATCGGCACTGAGGGTGGCTTGGTGCTTTATCACGACGGGGTCTGGACCAGTTGGACGGAAGAGAACGGGCTACCGTGGAACGTAATAATGGGAATCGCAAAAGACGACAACACAGGAGACCTTTGGCTCGCGTTGTTTGGCGAGGGCATTGCTCGATTCAGTGGCGGTCTGTTTGAGCACTTCACCCAGATGAACAGCGGCCTGATAAATGACGTCTCGTACGGCATTGACATACAGGGCAACGATGTCTGGGTGGCTTCAACGGCCGGCATCAGCCGCTATAACCAGGTGACCCACCAATGGACCGTATTCAACGAGAAACACGCCCCCATGGAAGAGGTGTGGGCCTACAACGTCGACGCTCATGATGACAAGGTGTATTTCGCTGTGTGGGGCGGCGGCATCCTGGAGTGGGACGTGGCGACAGAGACCTGGAGAGACTACCTGGATCCCGACGGGGAAATGGAGATCGACCTGTACCGTGACGACGGCTTGATACACGTCATTACCACATCTGCTTCCTATGTGGACGACGTGCTATGGGCCTCTACATACTTCGGCCTGAGTCGGTACGACGGCCGCAACTGGCGCGGCTACTTGGATCACGACAGTGGCTTGCCGTCCAATTTCATCAATCAGACAGTAGGACGAAGCGGCACCTCCAGTTATAGTTGCACCGACAAAGGGCTGGCGGTGCTGGCCGACTACGATAGCGACACGTGGGTCACTTACCAGAAGGACGAAGAGGGTGATCCAACCTGGACTGCCCACGTCATGGTGGGTGGAGACGAAGTGACGACCGTGCCGACCGATCTCGACTTGCCGAACCACTTCACGATAAGCGTGGCTCTTGTCGGAGATGACGTGTGGATAGGCACGGGTCATGGCCTGGCACGCGGTATTGGCAGCGGCTACTACGACGGATTGAAGCGCTGACCGGGAAGATCACAACGAGCCCGGATTTGTAATGAGAGCATATCAAAGCTTGGTCTTAAGAGCAGCAGCCAGTTGGCTGTCTCTCATCGCGATGCAGGTGCACGCGCAGACCGAGCCCGACACAGCGGCCTACGGGAAAACGCCGCCAGAGTATCGACCCTACTACCGTTTCGAGAACCCTTACAAGCGCTTCTTTGTCGACGAGTTGGAGTACCCCGGCTACGGTCGTCACATCCCTGAACCCGAGCGGGTCGAAACCGTGAAGATCGGCTTCATTGGCCCGATCATTGGCAATGTGTCTGAGTCGGTCGGTGGTCCCAACGATGTGACCCTGCGGGTGAATCAGCGCCAGATCCGGTGGGACGGGTACCGGGCATCGCACCTGGCGCCCCTGGGTATCAAGATGATGCGAGGCGCAAGACTCGCTGTGGAGCAGGCCAATGCCAGGGGCGGATACCGCGGCGGTATCCCATTCGAGTTGGTGGTAAGAAACGACAACGGCAGTTGGCGCTCCTCGGGTCGAGAGGTCATCATGCTGGCATGGAAGGACAGCGTGTGGGGCATCCTTGGCACGGTTGATGGAGCCAACAGCCACATCGCCATCCGCGTAGCTTTGAAAGCGGAAATCCCGGTTGTCAATACAGCGGACACCGATCCGACCTTCGTCGAAACGAACATTCCATGGGTGTTCCGCAATATCACCGACGATCGTCAGATGTGTTATCTCCTGGCTGACTTCGCGTTCAAGAAGCTGAAGCTGGAGCGGATTGCTGCACTGCGAGCCGTCAATCGATATGGGCGCATGAACATCGATGAGTTCAGAGATGCCGCCACGAGACTAGGAAACCCACTGCTCGTGGAGCTGAGCTACGAAGAAGGAGACTCTGTCTTCACGACCCAGTTGGAGCGAATCCAGTCGCTCGGCGCGGACGGCGTGCTTACATACGGCAACTCAAGAGAGTCGGCCCTGATTCTAAAGCAGATGCGGGAATTGGGAATGGATCAGTGGTTCTTAGGTAGCGATCGCATGGTGACCGATGAGTTCGTCAGCATCGTTGGGCCGCAACACGGGAAGGTGGTGGCCGGGTACCCATACGATCCTACCAGCGACGATCCACACTATCTGGAATTTGTTCAGGACTACACTGACAAGTACGGTGAGGTACCCGAAACGTACGCCGCCCATGCTTATGACGGGATGAGCATGCTCATAGCGGCGATCGAGCAGGCCGGCTTGAACCGAGCGTTGATTCGGGACCGGCTTGCAGCGATGAAGGATTACGCGGGTGTTACCGGTCAACAGGAGATGGACGCCGTCTTCAGCGATCGCAGCCCAGCGGCACTGGCAGTCATGACCGACGGTCGATTCGAGTTTTACACCGAAAGCGAAGTACTGTCGGACAAGATCGACACGGGCCTACCCAGGAAGCCCTGAGACCATTCTCGGGCACGATTGGCCGCGGCATATGAAGTGGTTGTGGATCGCCAGTTGCATCTGTCTCATGTCATGCCAGACGCTGGGCCGGCCGGCACCCCGATCGGCGGGAAGTGAACCGTCTGCTCCACCCAGCGTGCTCGACAGACCCGTAGAATTCACTGGCTCATCCGAGCCGGTCCGTGATCACCGCGAACTCGAGTCCATACGCATCGGTTTCTTCGCTCCAATGAACGACGAGCATCCCGTCGGTGGCCCCATGCTCAGGGCCGCCGCTCTGGCTGTAGAACAACTGAACCGTGCGGGTGGATTAGAAGGCGTGCCCTTCGAGCTTGTGACGCGCTGGGACGAGGATCCTTGGAAGGGTGGCTCCAAGCAAGTGGTCAAGCTCGTGTACGAGGACAGCGTGTGTGCGGTCATAGGATCAATTGACGGAGGCGCGACCCACGTGGCCGAACAGGTCATCACAAAGGCCTGGCTGCCACTGCTATCGCCTATCTCATCCGATCCGACGCTCACGTACATACGCATTCCATGGATGTTTCGCTTGCCACCCGACGACGAGCGGCAGGC
>JBDHHP010000002.1:0-111276 GCA_039589275.1 Gemmatimonadota bacterium
TATCTGCCCCCGGAGAAGCGTGAGTGCCAGGACTGCCACATGCCACCGGAGGCAGCCGGTCTCGGAGACCTCGCCGCCAAGAACGGCATGGTCAGATCACATCGCTTCTTGGCGGTCAACACGGCGCTCCCTTTCATTCGCGGCGACGACGAGACGGTGTCGCGAATCGAGGCTATGCTGCAAGAAGGCAGACTGCGAGTGGACGTCTTTGCGCTGAATTCGCGGGGTTCTGGCAGTACCGTGATGGCTCTTGACCGAACCCAGCCCTCACTGGTGGCCGGGGACTCGGTGACGATTGACGTGGTTGTCCGCAACCTCGGTGTCGGGCACACGTTCCCCGGTGGCACCACCGACTCGAACGAAGGCTGGCTCGAGTTCACAGTCTCGGACGAGCGGGGAAATATAGTTGCGAGCAATGGACTCCTGGGTGAGGATGGCGTTCTCGATCCAATGGCTCACGTCTACAAGTCTGTGCTGCTAGATGCAAATGGTCAGCCGGTTTTGCGACGCAACAATCAGGATGCGCGAGTGACCGTGTTCGCCAATGTGATCGGTCCAGGATCGGCGGATTTGGCGCATTATGCGCTCGTTGTGCCGCATGAGCTGGCCGGAACCCGCATCCGCATCAGCGCTCGGCTGCTGTGGCGGAAGTTCAATGCTGACTTTTCCAAGTTTGCGTTCGAGTACAATCGCGACGGCTTCAGGGCGTTTGACCGCGTGCCCGAGCTTCCCGTTACCGAGATCGCGTCGGACGTTATCACCTTGGGCGTGATGCCCCTTCCACCGGCGCCGTCTGTCGTCGCCGAAACGGATGAAGCGTCATGGGTTCGATTCAACGACTACGGGATTGGGCTGCTCATGGAGGGTAATAGCCGGGCAGCAGCGGCTGCGTTTGCCGAAGTGCGCAGTGCAGCTCCCGATCGAGTCGATGGTCCACTGAATCTGGCTCGCGCTGCCATTGCTGAAGGCGACATAGAGCTAGCGTACACACACCTGCGAGACAGCGAGGCCAGGGAATCCGGTGATGCGCGGGCCGCCTGGGTTTGGGGTGTTGTGCTGCAGGAAGATGGTCGCTACCAGGAGGCGGTTCTGGCCTACCGCCGCGTGTTGGAGCAGTTCCCGGGTGATCGAGCGGCGTGGCGCAATCTTGGCAGAACCCTATATCTCGACCAGCAATACAGAGCGGCCCTCGACGCGTTCGATCGAGTTCTGTCAATAGATCCGGAAGACAGAGTGTCTCACTACCATCGCATGCTATGCTACCGGGCTGTAGGACTCGATGCAGAGGCCGTGCGTGCTGCGGAGGCGTACCAGTACTACGCTATAGACGAAGCTGCTCAAGCGCTGACACAGAGCTACAGACTGCGGAACCCGGGTGTCAATCTGATGACTCAGAGAATCAGAGTGCATCCGTTGGAGGTGGGAACGCCGCGGTGAGCAGCAGTCCAAATCGCCGTCTCGCTGAATCGGATGGAGCGCTGGCGTTGCTTCGTTCGGCCTACCTCGGTTTGTTGTGCGTGGGCCTTCACGTCGCATGCTTTTCCGGACCGGGTCGCGAAGAGGAGCCCGAGTACGTGGACACTAGCTACGCGTTGAACGGATCAACTGGTGCAGCAACGAAGCTACGTCTCACTGATGTCACTCTGTCAGCGGGCATCGACTTCGTGCATCAAACGGGAGCCTTTGGGGAGAAGAGGATGCCGGAGACGATGGGCAGTGGGGGAGGGTTTCTCGATTTCGATGGGGACGGATGGCTGGATATTCTTCTGGTAAGTGGGTCCGAGTGGCCAGGGCATGCGACATCCGGCGTTCGTGCGATGTCTCGCCTATACCGCAACCTGGGTAATGGTCGATTTGCCGACGTCACGGAGGATGCAGGTCTCGCCTTCTCTAGCTATGGGATGGGGGTGAGCTTCGCGGACTATGACGACGACGGGGACACCGACATCTACCTCACGGCCGTCGGCCCCAACAGGTTGCTTCGCAACGACGCTGGTAAGTTCACGGATGTGACGCAGTACGCCGGAGTGAGTGGCAACACAGCGGCGTCGGCCGAGTCGCCGTCTTGGTCGACCGCAGCTGCATGGCTCGATTACGACGGTGACGGCTGGATTGACTTGTTCGTGTGCAACTACGTTCGTTGGACACCCGCCACGGATCTCTTCACAACCCTCGATGGGCGCAACAAATCATACGCCACGCCAGAGCATTACGACGGCGACTCCTGCATCTTGTACCGCAACTTGGACGGTCAACGCTTTGCCGACAAGACGGTCGCAGCCGGTCTCGACAACCCCAATGGGAAGTCACTTGGTGTGGCGGTGGATGACATCAATGGCGACGGATGGGTCGATCTGGTAGTGGCAAATGACACCGAGCGCAATTTCCTCTACCTCAACAACAGGGATGGGACCTTCCGTGACGCGGCTATCGAAGCCGGAATCGGCTATGACGAGTTTGGCCGAGCCAGGGCAGGCATGGGTGTGGATGTGGCAGATGTGTTGGGTGGTGGAGCGCTCTCCATCGTAATTGGTAACTTCTCACAGGAGCCACTGTCGTTGTACACGGAAGTCGGGAACGGGCTATTTCAGGATCTTGCCGGAAGGGCTCGCCTGACGCGGGAGTCTATGCTCAAGCTGACGTTTGGGTTGGTCTTTGTTGATCTCGATCTGGACGGCTGGCTCGATTTAGTCACCGCGAACGGGCATATTGAGCCCGAGATCAATGGCGTTCAGCAGAACGTGACGTTTGCTCAGTCGCCCCAGGTCTTCTTGAACGACGGCCAAGCTCGGTTCAACGATGTGACTGATCAGCTGGGTCCAGATTTCGCACGTCCAATTGTGGCCCGCGGAGTGGCATTCGGCGACTTCGATCGGGACGGTGACCTGGACCTGCTGATGACGGTCAACGGTGAGAGCGCAAAATTGTTCCGAAACGACCTACCGCCGGACTCGGTCAACTCGATTGCGATCGAAATACGAGGGATGAGCCCCAACCGAGACGCGCTGGGCACAGTGGTCACCGTACACAGCGGTGAATTGGCGCAGCGCCGTGTAGTGCGAACCGGATCTTCCTATCTTTCGCAGTCGGACACTCGGACTCTCGTATTCGGACTGGGCAAGTTGCGCTTGGTCGACAGCATACGTGTGAGCTGGCCAGCGGATGGTGGCAAACTGACGCTTGGAACAGCGTCGCCTGGCGAGCGATATTCCATCGACCAGAACACGGGCACCATGACGAAGCTTGGCGGTAAGCGGTAGTCGCCCACGCGCTGAGCGCCGAAGACTCAGGTAGAGAATTAATCGCAGGCTCTGCGACTGGATGCTGAGGATGACGAAAAAAGCCGTATCGTTTGTCTGTTTCGCACTTGTACTGGGTGGTGCCTCTTGTGTTTCGGAACAGGACGAAGCACAGCGAGCCGCCGACATCATCACCACCCGCACGGTGGGTCTCGCTTACTTGGAAGAGAACAGGCTCGAAGAGGCCGAGGCAGAATTCCTCAAGTTGATCGAGCTGGCGGAGGATGAGGCTCTGGGGTACGCCAACCTGGGCCTGGTTTACCTCCGCATGAACCGATATGAGGACGCCGAGCTTCGGTTGCGCGAAGCCCTGGCACTTCAGTCTGACGATCCGAACATCCACTTGTTGCTGGCAGAAGTGTTCAAGGTTACCGACCGGGCGGAAACGGCTATTGAGCAACTCGAGATCTCGCTGCAGCAGGCTCCGGATCACGTAAAGACGCTCTACAGCCTCGCCACAGTGCACGGCGATCTAGGATCTGACCAGGGTCGGGCCGATGCAGAAAGCTATCTGAGCATTCTAGTCGGCGCGGTGCCGGCCAACATTGCTGCACGCCTGCAGCTAGCGGAGATTCTGGTTCGGAACGGTAAGGCCGATTCGGCACTCATACACCTGGAGCAGACTCAGCAGCAGGTACCTGACATACCGACGGAAGCGATAGCGTACTTCAATGACGCTGTAGATCTGCTGCGGTTGGGCCGAGTTGAAGAGGCGCTCCCTTCGACCGTGATCGTTCACAACTTCTTGAAGGTCACCCCACGCTATCAACAGGGTCTGTTGGAACTGCAAGGGCCCGGTGGAGCCTCGGTTGGCTTTCCCATCATCACCTTCACGCAGAACGTGACTCCGACAGCGCAGGACCCGGAGGCGGTGCTGGCTGCCTTGCGGTTCACTGATGCCACGGTGGCTTCGGGTCTGGATGTGGTGGTTGCTGCCAGTGGCGATCTAGCGGTAGATGCCGACGACGGTGCGCGCGTCGCCGTTGGGGACTACGACGGTGACGGTGACCAGGACATGTTTGTCTCCAGCAGTGTTCCGGGCTCATCGCAGGCCACCAATTACCTATTCCGCAACGAATTCGGTCGTTTCGAGGACGTACTGTCCGACGCCGGGGTGAGGCGCGACGCGGGTGGCGCGGGAGCCCGCTTCGCCGACTACGACAACGATGGATTGCTCGATCTTCTCATTCTCGGTCCTGATGGTATCGCTCTGTTCCGCAATGAAGGGGAAGGGGAGCTGCGGGACGTCAACCGGGAGGCTGGCTTGAGCGATGCGGTGAATTCGCTCTCAGCGCTGTTCGTAGACCTAGATCACGACGGGGATCTCGATCTCCTTCTCGGAAACGCGACGCGGAACAGCCTGTTTCGCAACAACCTCGATGGCACGTTCACCGAGCGTGCGGCAGCGATGGGACTCGTCGGTGGCGCCACGGCCAGCTCGGACTTGGCGATGGCTGACTTCGACGAAGATGGGGACGTAGATCTGATCGTGGTGAACGATCATGAACCCAGTGCGCTCTACACCAATCTCCGTCAGGGACGCTTTGAGGATGTGGCGCAGGCAAGGGGGCTCGAGGGCTCCCCAGGCTTCAGCGTGGTGGCCGTGGGCGACTTCGACAACGACGGTTTCTCGGATCTGTTCCTTGCAGGTGGGAGCGAGCCTACGCATGCCCTCTATCGCAACGTCGGCGACGGGTCTTTCGAGCCATCCAGATTGCCGGCTGGGGCCGAGCGCGTACTGGCCGCAATCGATGGCGCCGACGCGGACTTCCTCGACTTTGATAACGACGGACACCTCGACCTGGTGCTGGTTGGGGAGCCGAGGGAGGCCGGCGGTCGCGGCGTCGTATTGCTCAGGAACGATGGCGGCGCTGGGTTTGAGGATCATTCCGACCTCATGCCGAGCGATCTCACCGTCGCGCGGAGTGTAGCGCTTGTTGACTATAACGAAGACGGCGACATAGATCTGCTGGTCGGTGAAGCGAGCGGCAGCGTCCGGCTGCTTCGCAATGATGGAGGTAACGCAAACCGCTACTTGAAGATCCAATTGGTCGGACTCGCTGCAGGCAGCGGCAAGAATAACCACTTCGGCGTGGGTGCCAAGCTCGAGGTGAGAGCTGGGGACCTTTACCAAACCAAGACCGTGATTTCACCGATGAATCACTTCGGACTTGGTGCAAGGCTCAAGGCCGACGTGGTGCGGATCGTATGGACCAACGGTGTTCCGCAGAACCTGTTCTTTCCCGGAAGCGACCAGGATCTTGTGGAGCAACAGATACTCAAGGGGTCATGTGGATTTCTGTATGCGTGGAACGGGGAAGAATACGAGTTCGTCAAGGACATGGTATGGCGCAGCGCCCTCGGCATGCCGATGGGGATCATGGCCGGAAGGGAGACTTACGCTCCATCCGAGCCGTCGCGGGAGTATCTGAGAATCCCAGGCGATGCGTTGGTCGCTAGAGACGGTCTGTATTCGGTTCAGATTACCGAGGAGCTGTGGGAAACGCTTTATCTCGATGAAGTGAGATTGATAGCAGTGGACCATCCGGACTCGATAGAAGTGTTCGTGGACGAGAAGTTCGTGCCAACGTCCGCTCCGGAGCAGCCGCTCGAGGTCCACCAGGTCGCAAGGATGAGAATGCCGATAGCAGCGACCGACGAGCGTGGCACCAATCTCCTGCCGGCGTTACGAGACAAGGACGACGCGTATGTCTCTAACCTGAGGCCAGCCCGGTATCAGGGGGTCACGGAGATGCACGATCTCATAGTCGATCTAGGGGGCGAATTGGATGTGGCAGAGACTGTGCTCTTGTTCCTTGACGGGTGGATCTTCCCGACCGATGCAAGCATAAATGTCGCGGTGTCGCAGTCTCAGGTGATCGAGGTGGTACCACCGTTCGTCCAGGTGCGTGACGCCAGTGGTCGCTGGGTCACGGTGATCGAAAACATGAGTTTTCCGATGGGTAAGGACAAAACCGTGGTTCTCGATCTCACAGGCAAGTTCTTGACCGACGACCATCGGGTCCGGATCCGTACCAATATGCAGATCTATTGGGACAGAGCTTTCTTCACGACGGACCCGCCGGACAGTCCGATGCAATTGAGCGCGCTCCAGCCAATATCCGCGGATCTTCACTACCGTGGTTTCTCGCGCCTGTATCGAAAAGGTGGTCGGTACGGACCTCACTGGTTCGACTACGGTGATGTTTCCACTGATTCCAAGTGGATCGATCTCGAGGGCTATTACACTCGGTACGGCGATGTCTCCGAGCTACTTTGGGATGCAGACAGCAAGTATGTGATCTTGAATGCTGGTGACGAAGTCAGCGTGACATTCGATGCAACACTGCCACCGCAGTTACCCAGGGGCTGGACTCGGGACTTCTTGATATACAGCACTGGGTGGCTCAAGGACGGCGATCTCAACACCGCGACGGGCCAGACAGTGGAGCCACTCCCGTTCCACGGAATGTCCCAATATCCGTATGGTCCTGAGGAGTCGTATCCGTCTGATACCGACCACCTGCAATATCTGCGGCAGTTCAACACTCGGAAGGTGACCGCACGGAAGTAGCAGTAGGACTTCCCTAAATCGAAGAAAGGCGCTCGGCAGCGGTGGATCTCTACGTTGGAACCAGTGGATACTCATACAAGGAATGGCGGGGCAGCTTCTACCCGGTCAAGATGCCCGCCTCCGAGATGCTGGCCCACTACTCACAGCATTTCAAATCGGTAGAGATCAACAACACGTTCTACCGCATGCCGACCGAGAAGATGTTGCTTGACTGGTCGGCGCAGGTCCCCGATGGGTTCTCGTTCGTGCTCAAGACGTCGCGCAAGATCACTCATTTGAGGCGCCTCAAGGGCGTGGAAGAAGAAGCGTCGTACCTGCTCCGCACGATGTCCGTCCTTGGCGACAAGCTCGGACCAATGCTCGTGCAGCTGCCGCCTAGCGCTAAGAAAGACCTGGAAAGGCTGAGGGATTTCCTCGGTCTGCTCCCTACAAGCTGGCGGACCGCATTCGAGTTCAGACACGATTCGTGGTTTGACGATGAGGTGTATGAGGCCCTGCGTAACCGGCAGGCTACGCTAGTAGCGACAGACATTGAAGGTCGCGCGGCCCCGTTGGTGGACACCGCCAGTTGGGGATATCTGAGGTTGCGCGGGGATGAATACAGTGATGTGGAGCTACAGGGTTGGTGTCAAAGAGTGGCGGAGCAAGCTTGGGATACGGTGTACGTGTTTTTCAAGCATGAAGACGGCGGCGCGGGTCCGGAGCTAGCAGCCAGATTCGGTGACCTGTTCTCTGATATCGGAGTCTGACGGTGGTCAGGCAACACGGCGACAAGAACAGACAGTGGGAGGACGCGATGACTAGAGTCACGATCGCCTGCACGGTCATGGCTTGTTTGTCAGCAGTGGCTGAGAACTTGGTTGCGCAGGAGGAACAGCTGGTGATGCAGCCAATTCACCAGCTGTTCGATGCCATGCGTTCCGGCGACAGTGCGAGCGCGCGGTCGGTCTTTCATCCTGATGCGCGGCTGATTCGGCTGCCAATCGAGATCGAGGACTTCCGGGTAGCCGAGGGCACGGTGGACGGTTTCGTCGCCGCAGTCGGTGGTAACAGAGGGGATTCATGGGACGAACCGATCTGGGACTGGGAAGTGAGGGTGGACGGAAATCTCGCTGCCGTGTGGACGAAGTATGCCTTCTTTCGTAGCGGGGAATTCAGTCACTGCGGCGTGGATACGTTTCAGCTAGCCAACACACCGCACGGTTGGAGGATTCTGTCTCTGGCCTATTCGCGAAGAGAAGATGAGTGCGAACCTCCACCGTCCCGTTGAACTGCGGTGTAGGGAGGCGTAACTTCAGGCCTACAAAACCGTTCTAGAGGACCGAGATGACGTCAGCCGTAGAGCCCACCAGCGAGGTAAAGGCCGACCTTCGCACCGTTCTGGGTGGTGGCGCGAAGCTTGGACTGATCACTTCGCTAGGTGTTGTGGTATTTGCCCTCGTTTCCAGCGGGCTGAGTGGCACTGCTCAGACCCTGGTGCAGCTAGTGCTCATACTCGTGGGCGGGATCGTGTTCAGCTATGCACCGGCGTTCTGGGTTCGGCCGAGAGAAGTCGATTCGATCGCTTGGGCATCTCTGGTGGGACTGCTTGGAGCTCTCGCGTTCACAGTTGTGGATACAGCAATTCTGCGACCGGTGGATCTGTACCACTGGACCTGGGATGAGATAGGTGGCGGGAGCGGATTCTGGTACATCCCAGTCTGGTGGATGGGTTCTGCCACGCTTGCGTGGCTCGGGTCTTGGATCTACAGCGAGTCTGGTCGCGCCGGGGACGTGCTGATTGCGAATGTTGCCGTCATCACATCAGCGATCGCGATTGTCGGTTATGGAGTTCTGGGAATCGCTGGGCTCGGTTTCGGGCCCGCCGTTCTGGCGTTGGGTTTCTCACTAGCCTTGGTGGTTCATCTCATCGTCGCCATGGTCTCGCGGAGACGGTGACGAGCCGAGCAGGCCGTAGATTCCTCAGGGTAACCGGTTGGCTGCTCACGCCGTTGGTGGTGTGGGCGGCTTCTTTCTTGGGTGGCTGGGTGGGAGCGTCGATTGCCGGGGATCTCGGCGTAATGGTCCTGGGCGGAGTCATCGGCGGAACGGTCGGTGTGGCGGGTTGGATCTGGCTGATGCGCCGCTGGCGAAACTGAAGTGGTCAAAGCGCAACGACATGCAACACTGCAGTCGCCCGGCGGTGCGCGATGAATGCGAGTTTCAGGAGGCCAGCGCCCGGGACGCTCTTCTGGCGGTCTCCGCCAACACTGCTGCGCCAACACTGATAGCTCCGTCGGCAGGCAGGAAACGCGAGGTGTGGGCGGCTATCGGCTCTTGATCCGGTTCGCGTGAGCCGATTCGCAGGAAGCATCCGGGTATTAGGTCCAAGTAGTGTGCGAAATCCTCACCGCCCAGGTTGGGTTCGGTCAGCGACCCAAGCGCTTCCGGACCGAGTAATCGCTCGATAGCATCCCGAGCCCATGCCACGCAGTCAGGATCGTTCAACAGAGGCGGCGTGCCGTCCGTGATCTCTACATGAGCTGAGGTTCCATGGGCGGCGGTGACCTCTCGAGCGACCAAGCGAACCTCGGTATGGAGGGTCTCCCTTATCGCTGGCAAAGTGGCCCTCAGCGTCCCCGTGAGACTGACGGAGTCGGGGATCACGTTGGGTGCGGCTCCGCCTTTGATACTACCAACGGTGACTACCGCCGGCACACCCGGGGGGATCTTGCGCGAAACCACGGTCTGGAGGGCAGTAACGACAGCCGCAGCCGCCACGATGGGGTCTTTGCCCTCATGGGGACGGGCAGCATGGGAGCCTAGGCCCTTCACCTCTATGCGGAACTCGTCCGCCGAGGCCGCGACGTTGCCGGGCTGGGCAACCACGCAACCGACGGGGAATCGCATATCCACGTGACCGCCAAAAATGGCGGCCACCCCGTCGAGGACTCCGGCACCGATAATCAGGGGTGCGCCTCTCCCAGTTTCCTCTCCCGGTTGGAGCAGGATCAAGACATCTCCGGCGGGTCGGTCATGGGCCAGTAGATGAGCTGCTCCCACGGTCCATGAGGCATGCACGTCGTGCCCGCAGGCGTGCATCACACCATCGTTGATTGAACTGAATGACACTCCGGTCTCCTCCCGGATTGGGAGTGCATCGATATCACCTCGCACGGCCACGCATGGCGCGTCGCGATCTCGGCCAGCAATGCGGGCTACTATCCCCGTTCCGGCAACGCGTTCCACAGTCTCGACCGGTAGCCGTGTCATTTCGTCATAGAGCCTCTGGGCCGTCTTCGTTTCCTTCAGCGATAACTCCGGCCGGCGGTGCAGATCGTGACGTAGCTGGACCAGTTGGTGCACGAGTTCAGGTGGACAAAGGTCTGGCGTCTTGGCGGGTTGGCCCATGAGTGGCGGTTGCCTCAGGTAGGGGATTCGAGGACGTAAAACGCCCTCGCTTCCGATTGGTTGGTCAAGAGGCCGCGAATGGCGTACCCGCGATCCAAATAGTGCGCCAGCGCGCGCCTGGTGCGGTGCCTCCAGCGCCGGGCCGAATCTGGGTCCGTCGACTTGAGCCACTGGATGTCTCGCGGCACTTCAACTCTCACCAAGGGAGCCTCGGCGAGCGGAGGCTCTGCAGCGGCGGCGTCAGCGGGATCCCCGGTCACGATCGGCGCCTCCTCGCCTAACCCCGTTGCTGGAGACGCCGGCGGCGCCGCCAGATCCCAGCGGACGACGAATCGGTCAGTTCCGATTATCGTGTCGGTCTGCGCGACAGGATCCGCTCCGTACATATCCGCGACGTAGCGTTCCACCTTGGCGCCCAAACGGTTCAAGTTGAGATGGGCGTTGCGGGCTTCCAGAGGATCGAAGGTCCAATACGCAAGCAACACACCCGCTTCTTGCAGCCGGCTTCGTTGATACAGCTTCAGACGGTGTCCGATCCCCTGGTCTCTAAATCCATCGGCAACCGCGAGCAGATGTGACCAATGCACAGGCGCACCGTTCTTGATGCCTGTCATTCCAAACACGAAGCCGGCGAGCGTTCCATCGAGGTTGAATGCCCCGGCCGCAATACCACCCACTTCCTGGCTCACCTTGAGTATGGCAGGTGGGACGATCTCCCTGACGTCGTCGCCCCAGATCTCGCGCTGTAGCGCCACCGACGCTTCGAAGTCAGCCTGACTCCTCAGCGGTCTGATCTGGAGCTTGGGAGATCTGTCGTTGGCAGAGTCCATCTACGTTCCGTGACCGGGATAGCGATATCAGCTCCGTTCGTTCAGATTATCCCGCTCGTCATCGCGAAACAAGGAGAGAGCTCGTGAAGGTAAGACGACAGGTCTGGTTCTGGGTGGTGGTGGCCACGGTCTGTGGTACCCCGTTGGCAACTGCTCAAACGCCGACACGAATAATGGTCCGCGTGGTGGCGCACGACGCGAAGATCATCGGCAGCGGTGTGGGGGGAGCGCGCGTGTTGGTGCGAGATCCGGCCAGCGGGGCAGTGCTGGCGGAAGGAGTGCAACAGGGCACCACCGGTGACACCAAGGCGATTGTCCAGGAACCCGTATCGCGTGGCGATCCGATCTATGACTCCCCGGGTGCCGCAGGTTTCTTGGCCAGTATCGTGCTGGAGAGACCAACGGCGCTCGAGTTCGTGGCGGAAGGCCCATTGGGGTATGAGCACGCTCAGCAGAGGGTATCCAGAACGATGCTGGTGCTGCCGGGTCAACACATACTGGGCAACGGTATCGTGCTCACGCTGAACGGGTTCATTGTGGAGCTGCTGGAACCCTCCGAGCCAGCGCCGATGAGTGGAGAAGTGACCGTCCGGGCCAGGGTCACCATGATGTGCGGCTGTACTCTAGAGCCGTATGGGCTGTGGGATGCCGACCGGGTATCGGTGTCGGCCAGGATCTCTCATGGAGGGAGAGTCCTTCTGGAGACCCAGCTCGAATACGCCGGTGAACCCAGCGTTTTCCGCGGGACGATATCCCTAGTCAGTGTGCCGCAGGGGTCTGAGCTGACGGTCGTCGCTTCAGACCCATCCAGGGCGAACTTCGGTGTCAGTACTGCCGAACCTATCAGATAGAGATGCAGATCCGGCTTTCTTCCCCTCCGACATCTGGGCAGAGCGGAGGGGAAGGAAGCCAAGCTCCTACCCGAATAGGCCACCCAGTAGCGCCATCGGGATCAACAATACCAGCCATAGACCGCCCACGACGGCTATGGCCCCCCCGATTCCCTTGGAATTCGTCAGGATCTTGTTGCCGAGGGCGAGGAGAAAGACGTTCCACGCGCCGAAAAGGGTGATTCGATTCGCGAACTGGTAGGGGAATCCTGCGTCCTCACTGAATAGGAAGCCGAGTGAGAGCGGTTGTCTCATGCCGGCAAAGAGCATGAGTAAGAGCATCAGTACCGATCCCGCGACTACCACCATCCATGCATGTGATACGACCCCGAACTCTCGTTTGAAGCCCACGGGCTCCGCACCCATCGCCCCGAAGATCAGAGTCAGCACCCCTGCGACCACGAGAATCCATACGACCTGTCCGGCTGCGCCGGTCGCTGCGCCTATAGCCCGCATCCCAACGCCGCCCAGGTTTGCCAGCTGCTCGTCGGCCTCCTCCTGCGTCATCTGTCCTTGCTCGACGGCCCGGTCAAACCGGGGCCGAAGCTGCTCTTCGTAGACGTCCTGGGGAACGACGAACGCACTCACAACCGCCACTATGACAGCGCAGAGCAGGGGCACGAGGTAGCGCGGTCGGCTCGCGAGCTCGTGGAACACCTGAGTCGGTTCGTCGAGTACCCTGAGTGCTAGCCAGAGGCCGCTTTTGGGCTGAGCCTCATTGGTGCCGGGATCGGTCACGGATAGCCTCCTATCTCAATTTGGTCTGCTAGACTGAAGTCGTCAGGGAGATCAGCAAGCAGGGCCTGCCGAATATGGGCCCGTGATTCTGCGACTCACCGCGCGGATCTGCGTCACGACCCAGACGAATGCATCGCCCTCGCGGGCCACCACGATGTAGCGGTTCTCGCCATCTTGCAGTATGCCGATCGCCCGCGGCTGGATATCCACCAACACGTCGAAGCAACCGTTTGGCGGGCGAACCTCGGCACGCAGTGTACGTCGTGGGCGGGCATCGAACGATGGATAGGTGACGTAACCCGAGACTGTCTCGGAGGGTGGATTGGAGCTACCCTCCTCGATCGGCCCTCCCAAAAGCGCGAGGCTTCCTTCCGCCGTCTGCTGATCCATCCCAGCGCGCAGCCCGCGCCAGCTTCGGTTGGGTATCCGAAGCGTGATACTGTAGATGACACTGTTGACCGCGTCGATTTTCAGGTCCTGCCCGTAGCTGTATTGCGCGAGTCTTGGAGAACTCGGATTGGTCTTGGGCAGTCGAGTCCCCAATGTGGAAAACATGGTGGTCACAGGCGCATTTGGCTGCAGCGGCAAGGGGCGCACCTGCGCCTCGTCCACCACCGTCGGGTACTGGCCCTCCATGAACCGCGGACCCGATGTCACCAAGAAGACGATTGCTAGGACCGCTATTGAGGCTCCACCGACGGCAAGCAGCCGTCGCTGCTCGGCAAGCTGTCTGAGCTTGTCGAGCAGTCCTTCCTCCACTACCGGGGCCTTCGGTGGCGTGGTCACGAACGGAGAGGTCGGTCGTCGGACAAATTGGCGGCTGGTCCTGACGCTGCGCCGCGCGGGGGGCTGTTTTGGGGCTGGTGCCGGCGCGATGGGTGGCTTGGCACTCTGTTGTGAGGCCCTCGCGAGTTCCTGAATGGCACTCGTTGAGCTAGCGCCGTCCTTCTCGCGGGCGCAAGCAGGGCAGCCGCGAGGGTTCTCGTCGTTGTACGGGATCTTGTGGGTCGGACAGCGGACTAGGGCCATAGAACCCCAGAATCAGAGCTTGGGCAGGGTCACGCCCCGCTGGCCCTGATACTTGCCTTGTTTGTCGGCGTAGGACACGTCGCAAATATCATCCTGATCCGCCTCGAAAAATAACACCTGAGCTATCCCCTCGTTGGCGTAGATTCGTGCCGGAAGTGGTGTCGTGTTGGAGATCTCGAGCGTCACATGCCCCTCCCACTCGGGCTCAAACGGCGTCACGTTTGTGATGATGCCACAGCGTGCGTAGGTGCTCTTCCCTACGCAGATGGTAAGGACGTTGCGCGGAATACGAAAGTACTCTACCGACCGGGCAAGGGCGAACGAATTCGGCGGGATCAGGCATACGTCCCCTTCGAATTCTACGAACGAAAGGGGATCAAACACTTTTGGGTCTACGATCGGCGAATGCACATTGGTGAAGATCCTGAACTCGCGAGCGACTCGCATGTCGTATCCGTAAGAAGAAACCCCGTAGCTGATCGACCCGGAACGAACCTGCGATTGCTCGAAAGGATCGATCATCTGGTGCTCCCGCACCATGCGACGGATCCAGCGGTCGGATTTGATCGACATCAGCGTCTCTACATGCCTTTAATTGGATCTGGGCGGGGTGGAGTCGGGGCTGCCCACAACACGCCGACGGAAAGATAGGGATCGTTATGTATTGCGCCACTTTGACTTGCTTGACACCCTCCAAAAGGCCTGAGTAACTTCCAGCCTCGCAAGAACGTGATTTCCTTCACGAACACATAGATGTAGCCATGATACGGGAGTACACTCCCCTTTTGTTGTTGGTAGGATTCGTCATCGTCAACGCGGTGGCGATAATTTTGCTGTCGCACTTGGTGCAACCCCGACGGCCCACTGCAATCAAGGGCGCTCCCTACGAGTCGGGCATGCCCCCACTCGGCGGTACACGAGACCGGTTCAGCGTGAAGTTCTATCTAGTTGCCATGCTGTTCATCGTGTTTGACCTGGAGACCGTATTCATGATTCCGTGGGCGGTGTCGTTTCGGCAGCTCGGGCTCTTTGGGCTCGTTGAGATGCTAGTGTTTGTGGTCATCTTGTTGGTCGGCTACATCTACGTGTGGAAGCGAGGGGCGTTCGAATGGGACTGAAAACGGAACAGAACGCGGCGACCGCTGGCCGCAGATCCGTAGTGTCGCAAGTCTCGCCCAACTGGATTACCACCCGACTGGATTTCCTGGTGAACTGGGCGCGGTCGAACAGCCTGTGGCCCATGCCGTTCGGTACGGCCTGCTGCGCGATTGAGTTCATGGCGACCGCAGCATCTCGGTTCGATCTGGCTCGGTTCGGGATGGAGCGGATGGGGTACTCGCCGCGACAGGCGGACGTGCTGATCTGTGCGGGTCGCCTACCGTACAAGCTGTCTCCGGTGATTCGACGGATTTATGATCAGATGCCCCAACCCAAGTGGGTTATCTCGATGGGTGCCTGTGCCTCGACGGGGGGCATCTTCGATACCTACACCATGGTGCAGGGCATCGATAACATCGTTCCTGTCGACGTCTATGTGCCGGGGTGCCCTCCGAGGCCCGAGGGGTTGATCTACGGTATCCTGATGCTGCACAAGAAGATCCGAGCAGAGACGATCGTCGACAAGGAGATACGCGAGGAAGAAACGCTGGCTAAAGGCGGGCTTCGGCTGCCTCCGGAAACCGTGGACGAGCTCTCAGAGCCGTTCGGTAACTCAGTCCATCAAACCCGCTCAGAGTAGCGATTCCCGTGAATCCATCGGTTGAGGCGCTTAGGTGCGAATTCGGTGACAAGATCGGCCGGGCAACGGAGTCGTGCGGAGACACGATAGTCTATGTCGATTCTGACAGCATCCGCGCCGTGCTCGGCTGGCTCAAGGACAGCTCAGATCAGGCCTACGATTACCTGATCGATGTTACCGCAGTGGAATACCGCGATCCGGAACATCCAATCCAGGTCGTCTACCTATTGTTCTCACTGGAACGCAGGGTACAGCTCACGGTCAAGGTTGAGCTTCCGAAGGACTCAGAGCTCGCGGTCGATTCAGTTGTCCCGCTGTGGCAGGGGGCCAACTGGTTGGAGCGCGAAGTCTACGACATGTTCGGAATAACATTTCGGGGACACCCCGACCTCCGGCGACTACTCATGTGGGAGACCTACGCCGAGGGTTATCCTCTGCGTAAGGACTTCCCGCTCAGGGGCCGGTTCTCCCGGTCGGAGCAGGTACGCCAGGCTCTGCACATGAAACCTGAGGCACACTACTCACTCGAAGAGCTGTCGATAGCCGAAGCGTTCGAGGATCTGCCAAGCGACATGCAGGAGCGGCTGGCCAAAGGGGAGCGCGATGAGGTCCCGGAAATGGAGGATTCGTAGTCAATGGGAGAGAAGAGGACCGTCGAACTCGAGCTGGCAACCACTGGTGTGGACCTGCAGGGACGTCCGGCCAGGTTACCGGTCGGCCTCCGCGGCGGCCACGTGGTGGGAGATGAGGAAGACGGGGGCATTGGCGGCGAACATCTCATCATCAACATAGGTCCCCAACATCCGGCAACGCACGGTGTGTTACGTCTAGTCTGCGAGCTGGATGGCGAAGTGGTGGTCAGGGTGATTCCCCACATCGGTTACTTGCACTCGGGCTTCGAGAAGCTGGGTGAGTACCGGCACTACAATCAGATCGTCCCTCTGACTGACAGAATGGACTACCTGGCGCCAATGGCCAACAACGTTTGCCTGGCCCTGGCAGCCGAGAAACTGATGGGAATCGAGATCACGGAGCGGTGTAAGGTGCTGCGTGTGATTGCGTGTGAGATCAGCCGCGTCATCTCTCACATCGTTTGGGTTGGGACCACCGCCATCGATATCGGAGCGATGACGCCGTTCTTATGGTCGTTCCAGGAACGCGAGCGTCTATACGACCTCCAGGAAGCGTGGACTGGGGCCCGCCTCACTACGAGTCTGACCCGTGTGGGCGGGATGATGGCTGACATACCTGAGGGCTTCGAAGACGGGCTGCGTGCGTCGTGCAAGCGGATGCCTCCGTTGCTCGATGAAGTCGAGCACATGCTGACAAAGAACGCCATCTGGTGTGGGCGCACCCAAGGGATTGGTGTCCTTACCGCCGAGGAAGCAGTCAACTTCTCGTTGTCCGGCCCCATGCTCAGGGCTAGCGGGGTGCCCTATGACCTGCGCAAGGATCGGCCGTATCTGGACTACGAGGCCTATGACTTTGAGGTGCCTATAGGTGAGCACGGGGACGTTTACGACCGGTACCTGGTTCGCATGGAGGAGATGAGGCAATCGGTGCGCATTTTGGAACAGGCGTTGGATCGGCTACCAGACGGTCCTGTGAATGTGGATGACCACAGGGTGATCCTTCCGCCCAAAAGCGCCGCCATGAACGACATGGAGTCAATGATCCACCACTTCAAGCAGGTGATGGAGGGTGTCCCGGCGCCGGTGGGCGAAGCGTATGTGGCGATCGAGAACGGCAAAGGTGAGTTGGGGATGTACCTGGTGTCCGATGGTACCGCAAAGCCGGTGCGTTGGAGGGTGCGGCCGCCCTCGCTGATCAACCTGGCGGCGCTACCGAAAATGGCTGAGGGTCATCTGCTTGCCGACTTGATAGCAATCAACGCGAGTATTGACATCGTGATGGGAGAAATCGACCGCTGACGCGGGACCGGATCAGCGCGGCGGGGTCTTAAGGCACATATGCAACAAGCGACGGAATACGAACCGGTATTCACCGGGGGACAGCGCGAGAAGCTGGACAGGATTATAAAGCGCTACCCCAACAAACAGGCCGCCCTGTTGCCTGCGCTCTGGATGGTGCAGTACGCACGCGGCTGGATCTCGCAGGACGCGATGACGGAAGTGGCCGATGTTCTAGACCTGACGGCTGCGTACGTAGAGGGTGTCGTCACGTTCTATACGATGTTCCACGAACATCCGGTCGGAAGGCATTTCGTTCAGATCTGCACCACTTCGCCGTGCAATGTATGTGGGGCGGAAGATGTGGTGGCGGCGTTCCTCAAGCACACGGGCTGTGGGGAGTTGGGCGCCACGTCGCCAGACGGGAAATTCTCGGTTATCGAGACTGAGTGTTTGGGGGCTTGCGGGTTCGCGACGCCGGTTCTGATCGACGACGACTTCATCGAAAGCGTGACGCCGGAGAAGGTTGCGGGTCTGCTGGAGAAATACAGATGAGGAGATGGAGTAGGGACATCTATTCCGTGTCCGCCGTTCCGCCGTTCCGCCATTCCGCCTTGGTAGGGAAGGGGGCGGAATAGTGGGCTACCCACATCAGCCACATCCTAGAGAGACGCCCGTATTGAGCAAGTACTTCGGCGACGCCGGGGCAAAGACCTACGAGGGGTGGGTGCAGCGGGGGGGATACAAGGCTTTGGAAAAGGCGCTCTCGATGGATCGCCAGAAGATCATCGAGGAAGTGAAGGAGTCAGGGCTTCGGGGGCGTGGTGGAGCGGGTTTTCCGGCTGGCCTCAAGTGGTCATTCATGCCCAAGGAGAAGGCGCGGCCGCACTATCTGTGCTGCAACGCAGATGAATCGGAGCCTGGGACATTCAAAGATCGGGAGATCATGCGGTGGACACCCCATGCCATGATCGAGGGCTGTGCGATCACGGCGCACGCCATCCAGGCCGAGATCACTTACATCTACATCCGGGGCGAATTCACCGAGCCGATCGCGATCGTCGAACAGGCGCTCGCGGAAGCGTATGACAATGGCGTGTTGGGTGCCAACGCGATGGGAGCCGGCAATCGCATCGACATGTACATCCATCGCGGTGCTGGTGCCTATATCTGCGGCGAAGAGACCGCGCTGATGAGCTCGATCGAGGGCCGCCGGGGCAACCCTCGCATCAAGCCACCGTTCCCTGCGGCACGCGGCCTGTTTGGGATGCCCACTACGATCAACAACGTGGAGACACTTGCCGCGGTACCCCATATCATCAACGAGGGAGCGAGCTGGTACAAGTCGTTCTGTCTGTCGAATCCCAAGAGCACCGGGACCAAGCTCCTCAGCGTCTGTGGTCAGGTAAGGAAACCAGGCAACTACGAAGTGGTGATGGGGTTTCCACTCAAAGATCTACTGTACGATCTGTGTGGTGGTATGAGGGAGGGCCGAACTCTGAAAGCGTGCATACCGGGCGGCTCTTCTGTACCGATCCTCAATCGGGAGGAAAGCGAGGCATGTCTGTTGGACTACGAAGGCTGTGTCGAGTCGGGAACGATGCTGGGATCGGGAGGCGTCATCGTCTTCGACGACAGCGCGGACATGGTCTATCAGATCATGCGGCTCGCGCATTTCTACGCGCATGAGTCCTGTGCACAGTGCACCCAGTGTCGGGAAGGGACTGCCTGGATGACGCGAATATTGCGGCGAATGCTGGCCGGTGATGGAGAGATGAAGGACCTGGATCTGCTGCTGGATCTTTCAGAGCACATGACCGGCCGCACCATTTGCCCGTTGTGTGATTCGTGCGCTGCCCCTGTTGTCAGTGGCGTCAACAAGTTCCGCGATGAGTTCGAGGCCTATATCGGCAGGTCGAAGTCAGCCGCGGTGATGGCGGTATGAGTTCCATGGGAGAACAAGAGCTAGTCACTCTCACCATAGAGGGTACCTCAGTATCGGTCCCCAAGGGAACGACAATCCTAGAGGCTGCCAAGCAGGCCGGGATTGTCATTCCACACTATTGCTATCATCCGAGCTTGCCCGTCGCCGGCGTGTGTCGCATGTGTCTCGTAGAGGTTGAAGGGATGCCCAATTTGCAAATCGGGTGTGCCACCACTGTGGCGGATGGACAGACAGTTAGGGTTTACAGTGATCAGGCCCTCAAGGCGCGCGAAAGTGTGCTGGAGTTTCTGTTGATCAACCACCCGCTCGACTGTCCGATCTGCGACCAAGCCGGGGAGTGCGAGCTGCAGAACTACGTGTTCCGTGAGGGTCGTGCCCGGACCCGGTACACGCCAACCTACTCCAAGCGATTCGATCCGGTAGAGGATTTCGGACCGGATATACTTTACGTGCCGAACCGGTGCATTCTCTGCACGCGCTGTGTCCGGTTCATGGAGCACGTCGCCGATGAAGAACTGATCAACGTCAGTGAGCGCGGCGACAGAGCGTTCATCGGCATTCATCCGGACCGGCAGCTGGACCATGCATGGGCTGGCAACGTTGTAGATCTCTGCCCTGTGGGGTCGCTGCTCTCCAAGGACTTTCTACACAAGGCACGGGCGTGGGAGGTTGACAAGACGGCGAGCATTTGCACTGGCTGTTCGCAAGGCTGCAATGTCACGGTTGAGACACGGAGCAACGCCGTCGTTCGATTGCGGCCACGGGTCAATCTCGAAGTCAATCGATATTTCATGTGTGATCATGGCCGCCTACGATACCGGTGGCTCAACCGCGGTGACCGCATCGAGGCGCCGCTGCTGAGGGACGGTCAAGATCTGACTGCGACCGACTGGGATCGTGCGTTGGCTCGGGTCGCCCAGATCATCAGCGGTTCTGGAGGGAAGGCTGTCGCGTTGGTGTCTGCGGGGGCATCCACAGAAGCGCTCTTCCTAGCCAAAGAGGTCTTGTCAGGGTTTGACGTCACAGGAGCCTGCAAGGTGGAGCGGGTGGAGGGCGAACAGCCGCTACCTGGAGTGGAAGGGCTGGCGCTGAGGGATGAGCGCGCTCCGAATGCCACCGGCGCCCGGTTGCTCGGATTTGGGGAGGACTTCGACGGAGCGTTGGCGGCACTGAATGAGGCGTCCGTCGTATTAGTGCTGGATCAAGCGCTGGAAGGACCTGAGGCGGAAAACCTCAGTAGCGCTCAAAATGTCATCTACTTGGGAACCGTCGCGGGAGACGCGGTACGTGCGGCAGACGTCGTGCTCCCAGTGGCAAACGCGGTCGAGGAAGATGGTACGTTCGTCAATCGGGATTATCGGGTGCAGCGGTATTTCCAGGCCAAGGCCGCGCCGGGAATGGCCCGGCCTGCTTGGTGGGTTCTGGGCGAATGCCTTGTTGAACTCGACCGAGGAGAGTCCCTGACGCAGGCAGCTGATGCGTTTGCCCTGCTTGCTCGGGACGTGAGGGCGTTCTCTGACCTAACGTATGATCGGCTGGGCTATGGCGGCGCGAGAGTGGCGCAGCAGAGTCCTGCGGAGGTGTCGGCGTGACACCTGAGCTCAAGGGTTTCCTTCTGATCGAGACGGTTCAGGTGGTTAGCGTCGTGATCGGCATGTTTCTGGCCGTCGCATTCGTAACGTGGTTGGAGCGTCGGCAGGCTAGCTTCCACCAAGACCGGTTGGGCCCCAACCGAGTGGGGCCGTTCGGACTGTTCCAGCCGATTGCAGACGGTCTCAAGAACTTCGTAAAGGAAGAGGTGGTTCCGGAGCAGGCGGACAAGTCGCTGTTTCTGTTGGCGCCCGCCTTCACATTCGTCCCGGCCTTGCTACTGTTCGGCGTAGTCCCATTTGCCGCTCCACTGCCCCTATCATTCGACTTCAGTCTGCCCCTCGTGGGACAGTTCGTGTACAGCGGCCCCGTGGAGATGATCGTCGCCGACATTCCAGTGGGGATACTGTTTGTCCTAGCCGTTTCAAGTATCGCCGTGTATGGCATCGTGTTGGCCGGCTGGTCCTCCGACAGCAAGTACTCGTTCCTGGGCGGGCTGCGGTCGTCGGCCCAGATGGTCAGCTACGAGGTGGCTCTGGGATTGAGCGTGGTTGCCGTTCTCTTGGTGGCTGGGGACGTGACGCTCACGGAGATCGTTGAGAAGCAGCAGAGTCACTTCCTGGGATGGTACGTGATCCCGCTGCTAGCGGGCCTGGTGCTGTTTTTCATTTCGGGCCTCGCCGAAACAAATCGACTTCCGTTCGATCTACCTGAAGCCGAATCGGAGCTCGTGTACGGCTATCACACCGAATACAGCTCCATGAAGTTTGCCTTGTTCATGTTGGGCGAGTACGCTGCGCTGGTCACCATGGCCGCGTTGATCGTCACTCTGTTCTTCGGCGGTTGGGACATCCCATTCGTCACCTGGGATCAGGGTGAGCCCTCTGTACTCCGGTCGTTGGTGAGCTTCGCCGTGTTTGGTGCGAAGACGTTGTTCTTCATCAGCGTGATCATCTGGATCAGGTGGTCGCTACCCCGTTTCCGATACGACCAGCTCATGTCGCTTGGATGGAAGGTGCTGCTTCCGGGCTCACTCGCATACCTCATGGTGCTGGCAACGGCGATCTGGATTCTAGAGTCCGTAGCGGTCGAGCCCGGCCTACTCTATTCTCTCGTTCTCTTCGCGGTGAACCTACCCTTTGTTTACGTCGTGTTTTGGGTGCTCGACTCGGGCCGGCTGGTGATGGGTACACCCCGTCGTAGGAGGGGTACTGGCTGATGGCGATAAAGGTGAAGGTCATGAAGAGGCCGGAGAAGGACGTCAGTTATCTCCGCGCGAGCCTCAAAGGCATGGCTCTCACGTTCAATCATCTCTTCCGGAAGAAGGTGACTATGCAATATCCGGAGGAGAAATCTGAGGAAGGTTGGACCATTGCTCCCCGTTGGCGCGGGACACACCGGATGCTGGCCGACGAGCAGGGTAGGGCGAAGTGCGTAGCATGCGGCCTGTGTCCACAGATTTGTCCTGCGAACTGTATCAAACTGGTGCCGGGCGAGGATGAAGAGGGGAATCGATACCCACTGATCTACGAGATAGACGAGTTCCGCTGCATTTTCTGCGGCTACTGCCAAGAGGTGTGTCCCGAGGAGGCCATCCACGTTGGTGTCCACTACGAGAACGCCGAGTATCAGCGGGACCGATTCGTGTACGACTTAGAGAGACTGTGTGCGCAGACGCATCAGGTCTCGTCACTTTGGGACCCCTCGGATCCCAGGGGCGAATAGGGATGCAGGTAATCAGCTTCTGGTTCTTCTCGGGCATCGCGATCATTGCGGCATTCCTGTGTATCACGAGGAAGAGCCCGATAGCGAGCGCTCTCTGGTTGGTACTCACCATGTTCTCGCTGGCTGGGGTCTTCGTGATCCTGGACGCGCATTTCATTGCCGCCATTCAGGTCCTGGTATACGCCGGTGCGATCATGGTGTTGTTCTTGTTCGTGATCATGCTACTCAACGTGGGACGCAGAGGTGAAAGCGACCTGCCGGGCTGGCTGGGGCACGCGGTGGTGGCTGGAGTTGGGGTGCTGCTGGTAGCCGAGCTCTGGGCCGTGACTCGCGTGCTGCCATCCAGTGACATCCGGCTGCCCGTCGGTTCGGTGGCAAGGATGGCGGAGCAGGAGGGGGTGGTGCGGGTGATCAGCGAGCCCCTATTCCGAGACTACTTAGTGCCATTTGAGATCACGTCCGTGCTACTGCTTGCAGCGATAGTCGGAGCAGTCGTGTTGGCCAAGAGGAGGCTGTAACCGTGGAGCCCAATCAAGAACTACTTGGCTCGGCGCTGGCAGTCTCAGCGGTCCTATTCACGCTGGGCGTTGCAGGCGTCATGCTGCGGCGCAATGCAATCATCCTGTTCATGTGCATCGAGCTGATGCTAAACGCGGTGAACCTCACGTTCATCGCGTTGGCCCAGCAGCTAGGATACCAGGGACAGGTTTTCGTGTTCTTTGTGATGGCGGTGGCTGCAGCTGAAGCAGCAATCGGACTCGCCATCATTATTGCCGTATACCGTCACAAGCAGACGGTGAACCTAGACAAGGTTAACCTATTGAGCGGATGATGCCGTCATCGGTCGGGTGGTTGTGGCTGGCAGTCGTGCTTCCGTTTGCCGGGTTCTTGGCAAACGGTGCCATCAGTCTGTTGGGTCTCCAGGCGAAACGCGCGGTCAGCATAATTGGAGTAGGGGTCCTGGCCGCGAGCTTTGTTGTTGCGGTTGCCGCGGTATCTGGTCTGGCGAGTGATCCTCATGGAGCGCCGTTCGTACTCAACTACTGGTCCTGGATGCCGGCGGGCAGCCTGGAAATCGATGTGGGCCTGCAGCTGGATCAGCTGTCTGCGGTAATGCTGTTGGTGGTCACGGGCATAAGCGCGTTGATACACATCTTCAGCATCGGGTACATGCACGACGATCCCGGCTACGCCCGCTATTTCGCGTACCTGAACCTCTTTGTGTTCTTCATGTTGGTGCTGGTATTGGGTGCCAGTTTTCCAGTCATGTTCGTCGGATGGGAAGGCGTGGGGCTCTGCAGCTACCTATTGATCGGCTTCTGGTTCCAGGACAAGGAGAAAGCGGACGCTGGAAAGAAGGCGTTCATCGTGAACCGGATTGGGGACTTTGGATTCCTAATTGCGATGTTCATGATCTTCCACAGCGTGGGTTCGCTTTCTTTCGTCGAAGTATTCGAGAGTGCTCCGGGTGTCTTTGCCATCGGCGGCACGACGATAACCCTGATTACGTTGGCGCTATTCACGGGATGTACCGGGAAATCGGCTCAGATCCCATTGTATATCTGGCTCCCTGACGCGATGGCGGGTCCAACACCCGTGTCCGCGTTGATCCACGCTGCGACCATGGTTACCGCCGGGGTATACCTGGTGGCTCGCACGAACGTGCTGTTCGCAATGGCGCCGGTCTCTGGTCTGGTTGTCACGAGTGTAGGTGCAGCCACCGCACTACTCGCGGCGACCATTGCGCTCAAGCAGTGGGACATCAAGAAGGTACTGGCCTACTCGACCGTGTCCCAGTTGGGGTACATGTTCGTGGGCGTGGGCGTTGGCGCCTACGCCGCCGGCATATTCCATCTCACGACTCACGCGTTCTTTAAGGCCCTGCTGTTCCTCGGATCAGGTAGCGTGATTCACGCGATGCACCACGCATACCACAAGACGCACAAGCACGATGATGCTCAGGACATGCGTAACATGGGCGGGCTATTGCAGTATATGCCCTGGACGGCCGGCCTCATGTGGATTGCCACGCTGGCGATCGCGGGCATCCCCGGGTTCTCAGGGTTCTTCTCGAAGGACGGGATCCTGGCTGCGGTTTTCGCGCGAGGGCACGACCACCCAGCATTCTACCTCCTCTGGGGTATGGGTGCGGCGGCGGCGTTGCTGACGGCCTTTTACATGACCCGAATGATGCTTTATGCGTTCCACGGCCCGAACCGGACCGGTGAGGATGAGCGTGGCCATCTACGCGAGGCTCCGTGGGTCATGACGGGACCGCTGGTCGTTTTGGGAATTGGGAGCGTGTTCGCAGGACTGCTGAACCTCCCGCATGTGCTACCGGGGGCGGGCTGGTTGGAGCACCAATTCGAGCCCGTTACGGAACTGTCGCACCGTTACCTGGGTGAGGCACACCTGTCGGTGAGCACGGAGTGGATACTCATCGGTCTTGCCAGCATGATCGCCGCCGCAGGGATGTTGGCAGCGTGGGGGCTGCTGCATCCCGAGCGCCTCAAGAGCGCCCAAGAAGCGGAGCCTGAGCGGGGCTTTGCGAAAGTGTTGGCCAACAAGTGGTACGTCGACGAGATCTACGATGCGCTGATCATCAGACCGTGCGTTTGGATCTCGCGCAACGTGTTATGGAGGTTCTTCGACGACGGTGTGATCGACGGCGCGCTTGTCAATGGATCGGCGTGGACGACCAGAATGGTCGGCTACGTAGGGAGTGCGGTGCAGACAGGACGTCTGGCCTGGTATCTGTTCGTGTTCGTGATTGGAACCTTGGTCGTCCTTCGCTCGGTGATGGGATAGCGACATGACACAACTCCTCGCTGATCTCGGATACAACAACTGGGTGTTGGATGCTCTGCTGGTGATTCCTCTCGTCGGTGCACTAGCGGTACTCACGGTCCCGGAGAGCCAGGCGAAGAAGGCCGCTCTGGTGGTATCAGTGATCGAGTTCCTCGTCTCACTGCCGCTTTGGTGGGTGTTCGAGATAGGGACTGCGGCGATGCAGTTCCAGCATGAGTTCGCGTGGATCCCTGCGTGGGGCATCCATTACCGAGTGGGCCTGGACGGGATCACCCTGT
This sequence comes from Gemmatimonadota bacterium, assembly GCA_039589275.1. GTDB lineage: Bacteria > Gemmatimonadota > Gemmatimonadetes > Gemmatimonadales > GWC2-71-9. Next base: position 25,745 of record JBDHHP010000002.1, read on the forward strand.
TCATGGTCTTGCTCACGACGCTCACCATGCCGCTCGCGATACTGGGCAGTTGGAACTACATCAAGCAGAAGGAGCCTCCCTACTACGCCCTACTGTTGGTCTTGGCGACTGGCATGCTCGGTGTGTTCGTAGCACTTGATCTGTTCGTCTTCTACGTGTTCTGGGAGATTATGTTGATCCCGATGTATTTCATCATCGGGGTTTGGGGCGGACCGAGACGCATCTACGCTGCCATTAAGTTCTTCGTCTATACGTTCGTAGGCTCGCTCCTGATGCTGGTTGCGATCCTGACGATCTACTACTCGATCGGTCGCGCTACCGGCGTGTATTCGTTCGCGTATGCGCACGTCCTGGAGAACATCGGCGCGGTGGGACAGTGGACTTTCTGGCTGTTTGCCGCCTTCGCATTGGCGTTCGCCATCAAAGTTCCGATGTTTCCGTTCCATACATGGTTACCTGACGCTCACGTGGAAGCGCCCACGGCGGGTTCTGTGATTCTGGCTGGCATTCTGCTCAAGATGGGCACCTACGGCTTTCTGCGTTTCGCGCTGCCATTCTTCCCCGATGTCGCGTTTCACCCAACAGTCGTGACCGTTGTGGTCTCCCTGTCGGTGATCGGGATCATCTACGGTGCCTTAGTGGCCATGGTCCAGCCCGATTTCAAGAAGCTGGTGGCGTACTCCTCTGTGAGCCATCTCGGGTTCGTCATGTTGGGGATCTGGGCTCTCACGCTGCAGAGCATTGAGGGTGCCGTCCTGATCATGATCAACCACGGGATTTCCACGGGCGCTCTGTTCTTCTTAGCGGGAATGCTCAGCGAGCGAAGACACACGCGCGAGATCGCCGCCTTCGGTGGTCTAGCGCGAGTGGTCCCAGCCTTCGCGGTGGTTCTCACGGTTGTGTCGCTGTCGTCGATCGGGCTACCGGGTACGAATGGGTTCGTAGGTGAGTTCCTCGTGCTGCTGGGGTCGTTCGGCACCTACCCGGTGCCCACCGCTTTGGCGGCAACTGGTGTGATCTTCGCTGCCGCGTACCTACTGTGGGCACTGCAGCGGATCATCTACAACAAGCTCGACAAGCCTGAGAACGAGAATCTGCCAGATCTTTCCAAGAGAGAAGTCGTAGTGCTGGCGCCGCTGTTGGCGTGCATTCTGTGGTTGGGGATCTATCCCAAACCGTTCTTGGAGCGGATCGAGGCGTCTGCTGAGGCCTTGGTGACAAGTGTACAGGGACAAGGTGTGATTGCGGCGGAAGAGGCCGCGAGTCCTGGGGAGCAGCTCGAATAATGGGTATGGCGATCGATCTGAGCAGCCCGGGCGGCCTCCTCATGGGGTTGCTACCGGAATTGGTGCTCACCGGCTGGGCGTTGATCTTGCTTCTTGCCGTTGCCTGGCGCCACAAAGATGACGGAGCACAGCATGCCACCGGCCAGCTCGCGCTGTTGGCATTGATCAGCACTCTTCTGGTGGTGTTTTGGCTGTGGAGTAGGGGCGCTTACGCGGACGGCGGTCCGGGGATGCTCGCTGTGGACGGATTCCGCTTCGCTACGACTGCAGTGTTCTTAATCGCGGCGATCTTTGCCGTGATGCTGTCGCTGAGCTACTTGGATCGCGAGCGCATATTCATTCCCGAGTACTACGTCCTCATCCTGCTAGCCACCGTGGGCATGATGTTCATGGGTGGTGGCATGGACCTCATTGTCATCTTCCTCGGCCTCGAGCTGATGTCGATGTCGATCTACGTGCTGACGGGAATAGACAGAAGAAGTGCGTTCTCGGCCGAAGCCGCTGTGAAGTACTTCTTGCTCGGCGCTTTCGCCTCCGGGTTCTTCTTGTATGGGGTTGCGTTGATCTACGGAGCCACCGCAACGACCAACCTCATCGAGATCCACCTTGCGGTGACTCGGTACGGGCTCGAGTCCAACCTCATGCTTCTGATCGGCATCGGGCTCTTGTTGGTCGGCTTTGGCTTCAAGGTGGCAGCCGTGCCCTTTCACATGTGGGCGCCGGACGTGTACGATGGTGCTCCGACTCCGATCACGGCGTTCATGGCGGCGGCCGTGAAGGCTGCAGCCTTTGCCGCCCTGTTCCGGGTATTGCTGCAGGCTTTGAGCGCGAGCGACGTGATGTGGAGTGAGGCAATCTGGTGGCTGGCTGCCTTGACCATGATCATCGGCAACCTCGTGGCGCTGGCGCAGACGCAACTCAAGCGGATGCTGGCCTACAGCTCGGTGGCTCACGCCGGATACCTGTTGGTGGCCGTCGCCAGTGGAAGTGCGGCGGGTGCCGCCGCGTTTTTGTTCTACGTCCTGGCCTACACGCTGATGACGGTGGGAGCATTCGCGATTCTGGCGGCCGCAGGGCGGGGCGGCGAGCGCGATCTGAGGATCGAGGATCTAGCCGGCTTGGCTACTCGGCGTCCCTGGATTGCCCTGGCCATGGCGGTGTTCATGCTGTCGTTGCTTGGCTTCCCGGGCACTGCTGGGTTCATTGGGAAGTGGTTGATCCTCTCGTCAGTGATCGAGGCCGGCGAAGGCCTTCTGGCCGTGTTGTTAGTTCTGGCCAGTGTCATTTCTGCGGGGTACTACTTGCCGGTCATCATGATGATGTACATGAAGCCGGCCGCTACCGAGGAGGCGCATGAGCACACGCAACTCCATGGTGCGGCCCGCTGGGTCGTTGGAGTGTCGACGGTGGTTCTGCTCATCCTCGGGTTCTGGCCCAATCATGTTATGGATGTAGCCCGCGAGGGCTCTGAGGGCATACAGCCGGTGCCAACAAGAGTCTTGACCGACTGAAGCCTCCCGGGTCCGGCGCCGTCCCTTGCGCTGCTCGGAGGCGATGATGGACATACCTGCAGTGATCTTTAGGCAATACGACATTCGTGGCGTCGTCGGTGACGATCTGACAGCGCCAGTCGCTCACGCCGTTGGCCGAGCCTTGGCGTCGATGGGTCGCAAGGCGGTCGGCCGGGATCCCAGGATCGCAGTCGGCCGCGACAATCGGCCATCAGGTGATTTGCTCGCCCGCGCAATGCGAGATGGGATCGCCGCCGCCGGAGCGACCGCCGTGGATGTCGGAATGCTGCCGACACCGGCTCTGTACCTCGCGCTTCATGAATTGAGCGTCGACGGAGGGGTACAGGTCACAGGATCTCACAATCCGCCTGAATTCAACGGGTTCAAGATGGTGATGACGGGTGAGACCCTGTACGGAGACGATATCCAGCGAATGAGGGCGCTGATCGAGGACGACGCCCTGGATTCGGGCCATGGCAGCATCGAGGCAGATGACTCCGTGCTACGCCGCTACGCCGCCGCGATAGTCGAGCGCATCGGCCAGATCGGGGCCCCCGTCAAAGTTGCCGTGGACTGTGGTAACGGGGTGGCCAGTCTGGTTGCGGAATCGGTGCTGACCGGTATCGGTGCGGATGTAGTACCACTGTTCTGTGAATCCGACGGCACCTTCCCCAACCATCATCCCGATCCCACGGTCCCGCAGAACCTGGTGGATCTCCAGGAAACGGTGCGTAGGACCAAGGCCCAACTGGGCATCGCGTTCGACGGAGACGGCGACCGCATCGGGGCGGTGGACGAGAACGGCAAGGTTGTCTATGGGGACCAGCTTCTCGTGCTATATGGCCGGGACCTGGTCGAACGCGGAATAGTCGCTGGCTCGGTCATTTTCGACGTCAAATGCTCAGATGTTCTGGCGGATAAGCTCAAGGAAGCCGGGCTCGATCCAGTGATTTGGAAGACCGGCCATTCGCTGATCAAAGCCAAGATGAAGGAGCTGAACGCGCCTCTGGCGGGGGAAATGAGCGGTCACATGTTCTTCGCGGGGGACTACTACGGGTTTGACGACGCCCTGTTCGCCGCGGCGCGGCTCCTGTCCTACGTGGCTCGGCACGGCGGTCCCTTATCGTCCCTGCTAGCGGATCTTCCCAACACGTTCGCGACACCCGAAATCCGTGTGGCATGCCCGGAGGAGCGTAAATTCTCGATCGTCGAGGAGGCTGCGTCCCATTTCGCTGACCGTTACGAGGTGCTGACTATTGACGGCGTGAGGATCTCGTTCGCGGCAGGGTGGGGATTGCTGCGGGCCTCCAACACTCAGCCGGTCCTGGTGATGCGCTTCGAAGCCGCGTCAGAGACCGAACTCGCCGAGTACCGTAACGAGGTTGAGAGTTGGCTGCACGACCGGGGAATTGACACGTGATAAACAACATCAACTGTACCTTTATAACCCTATCTATGACAAGCGGTTATCATTTTCTAGGGTGCCTTCTTGCCGCGTCTTGTGACGGCCACGTGGCTGACACCCGCCTATGACACACACCGCTGATACGATCGTCGTCGCCGTGGGTGGCAACGCGCTGCAGCCCCCGGGGGAACAGGCCGACATTTACGATCAGTTTCGGCACACGCGGGAATCGCTAGCGGTTGTCGTTGCTCTGGCGCGGGAAGGCTGGCAGATCGTCATAGTCCACGGTAATGGCCCGCAGGTAGGTGATGCGTTGGTGCGGAATGAGATGGCGCTCTCGGCAGTGGAGCCACTTCCGGTCGGAGTACTCGTTGCCTCGACTGCGGGTTGGATCGGGTACATGATCCAGCAGTCGCTCCAGAACGCCCTGACGCTGAACGGCATCGACCGAGACGTTCTCACAATCATCACGCAGAGTGTGGTGAGGCGGGATGACCCTTGCCTCAAAACCCCTTCCAAACCCATCGGCAATCCCTTGAATGCAGAAGAAGCGAAAGCACTGAAGCTGAGAGGAGAGCCGGTGGGGAAGGACGGTTCAGGTAGGCTCAGGCGACTGTGCCCTAGTCCAGATCCGTACGACGTCGTCGAGTCGGACGCCGTTCGTCAACTCGTGCATGAGGGCAAAATCGTTGTGGCTGCGGGTGGTGGTGGCCCACCAGTATACCAGGATGAGCGCGGTCGGTTGGAAGGATTGGATGCGGTTGTTGACAAGGACCGCACCGCCGCGATTCTCGGTTGTAAGGTCGGCGCGAGCACCCTGATCATCCTGACTGATGTAGAAGGAGTCTATCGCGGTTGGAACACTGACCAGAAGAAGTTGATCTCCCGGCTTTCCGTCTCACAGGCTGAGGAACTGCTGGCGGGAGACGAACTGGGACGAGGTAGCATGAGACCCAAGGTCGAAGCTGCCGTGGATTTTGTCCGTGGGGGTGGGAAACGGGGGATCATCGCGGAGCTGGCATGTGGTATCGAGGCGCTTCGCGGCGAGACAGGTACGATCATCACAGGAGAACTCGAGTGAACCTACACGAATATCAGGCGCGCGTGAGGAGATCGCCAAGCGGCTGGGCGGCGGTGTGGTGGTCAAGGCTCAGGTACACGTCGGGGGTCGGGGTAAGGCCGGCGGCGTTAAGTTGGCCAAGGACGCAACTGAAGCCCGGCAGCATGCCGAGAAGATCCTCGGCATGCAGATCAAGGGACTGACAGTGGAGAAGGTCTTGGTGGTGCCTCTCAGCGATATCTCAAGCGAGAGCTATGTAGGGGTCATCGTCGATCGAGCGTCCGAGTGTCCGGTGGTCATGGTCAGTCCGGCAGGGGGCGTGGACATTGAGGAAGTGGCTGCAAAGACACCCGAGAAGATATTCAAGCAGTCGGTCGACCCGAAGTTCGGATTGTTGTCGCATCAGGCCATGGGACTTGCCTTCAACTTGTACGACGACGTCAAGCTTGTAAGGCAGGCCGCGACCATCATGCGTCAGCTGTACGACGCATTCATCGCAGTGGGAGGGTCGCTGGCCGAGATCAACCCGCTCATAACAACGCCGGACGGCAAGGTGGTCGCCATTGATGCCAAGGTCGTGGTGGACGACAACGAGTTGGAGCGGCGGCCGGACATAGCTGAGCTGCGAGACACGTCTTCGGAAGCTGCGTCAGAGGTTGAGGCGCGGGAGGCTGGACTTTCGTACATCCAGCTCGACGGCAGCGTAGGGTGCTGCGTGAACGGGGCTGGGCTGGCGATGGCGACCATGGACTTGGTCAAGTACTATGGCGGAGACCCCGCGAACTTCCTGGACATTGGTGGTAGCAGCAGCCCGGAAAAGGTCGTCACGGCTCTGAAGATCATCACCAGCGACTCCAACGTTAAGGCCATTCTGTTCAACATATTCGGCGGGATCACTCGGTGTGACGACGTTGCCAACGGTATCGTCACAGCCGCCGGTCAGATAGAGATCGGCATCCCCATCGTCATTAGGCTCACTGGCACCAACGAGGAGGTTGCGGTGGAGATCCTCAAGGGAGCCGGCTTTGAAGCCCTTACAGACATGGACGAGGCGGTAAAGGAAGCCGTCAAACTCGCGCAGGAGGCAGCGTGAGCATATTCATCGATAGCGACACGAAGCTCGTGGTGCAGGGCATCACAGGTCGTGATGGTTCCTTCCACACGAAGCAGATGATCGAGTACGGCACGAATGTCGTCGCGGGCGTAACACCGGGAAAGGGCGGTCGAGTATTCGAGGATAAGGTCCCAGTGTACAACACTGTGGCGCAGGCTGTCGCGGAGACGGGCGCAAACACTGCGGTGATATACGTACCAGCGCTATTCGCTGCCGACGCGGTCTATGAAGCGGTCGATGCCGGAGTGTCCCTTGTGGTGTGCATCTCTGAGGGAATTCCCGTTCTCGACATGACCAAGGCGCTCCCGTACGCCAACGAGCACGGAGCTCGACTGATCGGTCCCAACTGCCCGGGCGTGATTTCTCCGGGGAAATCCAAGGTTGGCATCGTACCCGGACAGATCTGCCTCGAGGGGAAGGTCGGCGTGGTGTCCCGCAGTGGGACGTTGACCTACGAGATCATTCATCAGCTCACGAAGAGCAAGCTGGGCCAGTCGACCTGCATCGGTATAGGAGGCGATCCAATAATCGGCACCGACTTCATCGACTGCCTCAGCGCATTCGAGGCTGATCCCGGTACTCGCGCCATCGTCATGATCGGGGAGATAGGTGGCACCGCGGAACAGGAGGCGGCAGAGTTCGTGTCGCAGAACGTCTCAAAGCCGGTGGTCGGGTTCATCGCGGGACAGACGGCGCCACCCGGCAGGCGCATGGGACACGCGGGCGCAATCATATCGGGATCATCCGGTACGGCCACCGAGAAAATGCAGGCGCTACAGGATGCCGGTATCGGGGTCATGAAGCGTCCGGTTGAAGTCGTGGATCTCTTGAAGGAATGCATGTAGCTCAGTGAAGCTGCTTGAGCTGCTGTCGCCAGAGCAGATCGTAGTCCCTGTCCAAGGTGAGACACTTCGCCAGGCCCTCTCCGGGATGGTCGAGGCGCTCACCGAGGCTGGCGCCATCACCGACGCCGCTCGGTTTGAGGAGTTGGTGGCCGACACACTGCCGCGAGACGTCGTGACAGTAGGTGAGGCATTCCTCATCTACTTCAGGACTGACGCGGTGCCGCGGCTCATGGTAGCTCTGGGAGTGGCTCCGGATTCGATGCACCGCGAGCACGACCCGTCAAAGCAGGCCCGAATAGTCCTACTGATTTCCGCGCCCGCTAAGGAGACGTCGCGGTTCCTGCGTACGGTCAGCGCGTTCTCACATGCGCTGGGACGAGAGGAGATCGTCGCGGGGCTGCTGGCAGCGCAGGAGCCTCAAGACGTCCTGGCGATCGAGCCCTTGGCGGAGATCGAGCTGCGGGACTACTTGACGGTTAAGGACGTCATGGTGCGGCGTCAGATCTCCGTCCGTCCCGACACCGGCTTGGGAGACGCCTCCCAGAAGATGGTAGTGCACAACGTGCCTTCTCTGGTGGTTGTCTCCGACACCAACGAGGTGCTCGGGATGGTCACCCATCGGGAGCTGTTGCAGCACCTGCTACCGTTGCGCGTGAAGCGGCTGACCGGTGGGTCTCCGGGGCCCGACACAACAGAGAGGTTGGGAGATCCGTTCGCCATGCCAGTGCGTGAAGTCATGGATCGCAGCGTGCTGTGCGTGTCGGAGGATCAGACAGTGGTTGAAGTCGCCAACATGATGCTCAACCGGAAGATCGACAGGGTGCCGGTCGTACACGATGGTGCTTTCATCGGCTTCTTGACCCAGGGAGATATCGTTCGTAGGCTGTTCGGTCGCTGAGACCCTGATTTGGGTTGGCTGATCACCCGTCCCGGGTTCAGTGGAGCCGGATCCGCCGGCTGAGATCTTTCCCCGTTTGGGGGTGCGTGTTCCGCTATGCTGACACTCGCGATTCTGAAACCAGACGCCATTGAGAAAGCCGTAAGCGGGCGGATTATTGCCCTGCTGCAGGAGGCGGGCTTCGTTATCCGCGCAGCCCAACTGAGCAGGCTTTCGAAGGCGGAGGCAGAGGCGTTCTATGCTGTGCACCGCGAGCGTCCTTTCTTTGACTCACTGGTCAAGTACATGACATCGGGGCCCTGCCTGCCCATGGTCTTGGAGAGGGAGGATGCCGTGGCCCATCTCCGCAAGGTGATCGGTGCGACCGATCCAGCGGAGGCCGACGAGGGAACCGTGCGGCGGCTGTACGCTGAGTCGAAGGAGAGGAACGCGATACACGCCTCGGATTCGCCGGAGAATGCGGCCAGGGAAGTGGCGTTTTTCTTCGCCGAGGGAGAGATCAGCCGTCTCTGGAGCTAGCCACTTTCGTTGACCTAAACTCAGGCCCTAGATACATTTAGCGGCTATGTTACGGATTGACCTCGGCGCGTTGCGTCAAGGGCCGATCGATATGGCCCAGACGGTGCCGACGGACGATCCCGTGTTTGACAAGCTCGAATTCCAACTCGGCGAGCCCGTGCGGCTGAGTGGACGGCTGATGGACGCGGGAATCGGTCGTTATTACTGGCACGGTGACATGAAAACGCGCGTTAAGAGCGTGTGCCGTCGCTGTCTCGCCGAGGTTCGGGTCCAGATCGAGCAGCCACTGGAAATTCTGTTCACCGATGATCAGGCAGTGGACGATCCGGCGGCTTACGTGATCCGGCCCGACATGGCCGAGCTGGATCCGGGACAGGCTGTGCGAGAGGAGCTGATTCTGGCCGTTCCGGACTACGTAGTGTGCAGAGAGGAGTGCCGTGGAATCTGTCCCAGGTGCGGCGCCGATCTGAACACCGGGACATGCGCTTGTGAGCAGAAACCAGTAGACAGTCGGTGGTCCTCGCTCGAGGCGTTGCGGGCCCAACTGACGGAAAAAGAGGAAGACTGATGGCCGTACCCAAGAGGAGAACATCGAAGAGCCGCAAGCTGAAGCGCCGGACTCACGACAAGGCGCCAGCAGTAGCCCTCCAGCCTTGCGAGAGGTGTGGCGATCCCAGACGCCCGCACCACGTCTGTCCCACCTGCGGATATTACGGTGGCAAGAAGCGCGTTGAGGTGGAGGAAGTCTAAGCATGTCCCGGATTGCGCTGGACGCGATGGGTGGTGACTTTGCACCCAACGCACCGGTGGCCGGGGCTATCGAGGCGCTCGATGAGTTGCCGCCGACCTGTGAGGTAGCGCTCGTTGGGCGAAGCGCCGAAATCGAAGCAGCTATTGCGGAACATGGTAGTATTTCGGATCGCCTGCACATATTAGATGCTCCCGAGACTATCGAGATGGGGGAGAAGCCTCTGGCAGCCGTTAGGGGCAAGCGCAAGTCGTCGATTCGGATTGGACTAGAGTCGCAAAAGTCGGGTGCGACGGATGCATTCGTTTCCGCTGGCAACACCGGCGCGATGATGGCTGCCAGCGCTCTGATCTTGGGGCTTCACCCTGGGGTCGAGCGCCCTGCGATAGCCACGCTGTTCCCGACGGCCTCGAAACCGGTGCTCGTGCTTGACGCCGGTGCCAACATCGACTGCAGCCCACGCGAACTCAGGGGATTCGCCCACATCGGCAACATCTACGCGGAAGATGTACTGGGTCGAGAGAACCCGGCGGTCGGTCTGTTGAACATCGGGGAAGAGGAAGAAAAAGGATACAGGGCCGTACGGAAGGCGTTTGAGGAACTGCGGAGGGATCCGGGCATAAACTTCGTGGGCAACGTTGAGGGAGGAGATGTTCTCAAGGGAGATCTGGACGTCGTGGTGTGCGACGGGTTCGTGGGAAATGTGGTGCTGAAGTTCTACGAATCGGTTGCCCGCCTGTTCACCGGCCTTCTGCAACGCGAGATGGACCGCAGTGTTCTCGAGAGCGAGGCGATGGAACGAGTGCTCACAGTGCTCGATTACTCCGAGTACGGAGGCGCGCCGCTCCTTGGTGTACGTGGAGTGTCCATTATCTGTCATGGTCGCTCGCCCGCGCGAGCCATCAAGAACGCAATTGGTGTAGCTGTTCGTGCGGTGGAGAGTGGCTTGAGTCAACACATCGGAGCTGAAATGGCAGCTGGAGTTGTAGCGTCGTGAATCGGCCCTTCGCGGAGATGGTGGGTACGGGCATGTACGCGCCAGCTAAGGTGCTGACAAATGCCTATTTCGAGGAACTGGTGGAGACGTCGGACCAGTGGATCCGCGAGCGAACCGGGATATCGGAACGTCGCATCGCGGAAGATCACGAGACGCTGGCCTACATGGCGGCCCAGGCTTCTCGGACCCTGCTCCAGGATCTGGAACTCACGCCGCTCGACATCGATGCAATCGTGTTGGGCACCGCTTCACCCGACCGCTATCTACCATCCACAGCCTGTGACCTGCAGGCCGAGTTGGGTGCCAAGAACGCAGCCGCATTCGACATTTCCGCCGCGTGCAGTGGCTTTGTCTACGGATTATCGGTAGCCGAAGCAATGGTAGCTGGCGAGTCCGCCCGGAACGTGCTCGTAGTGGGGGGCGATCGACTTTCGCGAATCACCGACTACACGGACCGTACCACCTGCATCCTTTTCGGGGACGGAGTTGGCGCCACGATAGTGCGACCGTCAACTGTGACCGGAAGGGGCATCCTGGCGACCTACCTCAAGACAGATGGGACTCTCGCCGAATTGCTGTACCGTCCGGGTGGCGGTGCCAACCATCCCCCTGATGAGCAGATGATTGCCGACAAGAGCTACTTTATCCGGATGGCTGGTAGGGAAGTCTTCAAATCGGCCGTGCTGTCCATGGCTGATGCGTGCGATCAGGTGCTGCAGAGGGCAGGTCTGACGGGTGATGACGTGGACCTGCTGATTCCCCACCAGGCGAACATCAGGATCATAGAGTCCACGGCCAAGCATGCGGGTATCCCGATGGACAAGGTGTTTGTCAACGTCGACCGGTACGGCAACACCTCAGCGGGTTCTATCCCGATCGCGCTCGATGAGGCTGTACGCGGGGGCAGAGTGGGTCCCGGGTCCATCGTCCTCATGGTGGCGTTTGGCGGGGGGTTTACTTGGGGCAGTGCGGTGGTGAGGTGGTGAAGAGTATCTTGCTGTGCCCCGGACAGGGAGCGCAGCGTGTGGGAATGGGAAAAGACGTTGCTGCCGAATTCCCGGTTGCGCGGCGGGTCTTCGAAGCGGTTGACGATGCTCTGGGTGTGTCCCTGTCTAGGACTATGTGGGAGGGACCGGAAGAGGAGCTGACCCTAACCCACAACGCACAACCCGCCATTCTGACCCACTCTCTGGCTGTGCATGCCGTTGTAGAGGACGTCCTTGAGCCGGTGATGGGGGCAGGGCATTCGCTGGGTGAATACAGCGCGTACGCGGCCGCCGGCGCCCTGACTCTCACGGACGCTGCGCGGCTAGTCCGACGGCGTGGTGAGCTGATGTGGGAAGCGGGGAAGCTGAGACAGGGGAGCATGACGGCCGTGATCGGTCTAGGAATCGATCACACCGAGCTGATCTGTGCCGACGCTAGCGTGGACGGCAGTGTGGTGGTTCCTGCAAACATCAATGCTCCGGATCAGATCGTCATATCGGGAGATCCAGACGCAGTCCAGCGGGCCGGTGAGGGGTGTAAGGCGGCCGGTGCCAAGCGTGTGCTGCCGCTCAAGGTAAGCGGTGCCTTCCACTCGCCCCTGATGGAGCCAGCCGAGGTAGGGCTGCGGGCGGAGCTCGAGACAGTCGCCATTGCGCGGCCCACATTCCCGATCGTGGCCAACGCCACGGGTTCGCCGGTGAGCGATGCGGCCGATGCCCGAATGCAGCTCGGAGCGCAGCTCACCTCGCCGGTGCGCTGGGGCGAGTCAATGCAGCGAGCTGCCAGTGAGGTCGGCGAGGAAGCCCGGTTCGTGGAGATTGGTCCCGGGAAAGTACTTTCGGGTCTACTTCGTCGCATACTCAACAAGTCGGAATCCACCAGCCTGAGTGCGGTTTCTGACATCGAAGCATTCTTGAAGGAGATGGAATGATCGATCTCAGCGGCAAGGTAGCTTTGGTTACCGGTGGGTCCCGTGGAATCGGTCAGGCCATCGCTACCCGGTTCCACCAACACGGGGCGAGCGTGGCGATCCTGGATATCGACAGGGGCGGCGCGGAGAGTGCGGCCAGTGGTCTGACGGGTGGGGGCAAGGTAGTGGGTCTCGCCGCTGACGTCTCGTCAGCAGAGCAAGTAGAGAACGCCGTAAAGGCGGCAGAGGAACGGTTGGGACCGCTCGACATCCTCGTGAACAATGCAGGACTCACCCGAGACGGGCTGCTCATCAGAATGAACGAAGCAGATTGGGATTTGGTGCTGGACGTCAATCTCAAGGGTCCGTTTCTAATGACGAAACTCGTCGCACGCGGCATGATGAAGCGCCGCTCCGGTCGGATAGTCAACGTGGCCAGTGTGGTCGGGATCACTGGAAACCCGGGTCAGGCCAACTACGCCGCCTCAAAAGCCGGCCTGATCGGTCTGACCAAGACTTTGGCTAAGGAGTTCGCGTCGCGTAACGTCCTGTTGAACGCCGTGGCTCCGGGGTTCATCGACACCGAGATGACGCGGGCTCTTCCTGATTCCGCCAGAGAAGCGCTCCAGAGCCATATACCGCTGCAGAGACTGGGAAGTCCGGAGGACGTGGCGAGCGCTGTGCTCTTTCTAGCATCGGACCTAGCCAACTACATTACGGGCCAGGTGCTCGTGGTGGACGGTGGCATGGTAATGTGATACTCCCCAACTAACACAGAGGACGGAAATGACCGATCTGGACCAGAAGGTCAAAGACATCATCGTGGAAGAACTAGGCGTTGAGCGAGACAAGGTGACTGACGACGCCAGCTTCATGGAAGATCTCGGGGCAGACAGTCTCGACACGGTGGAGCTCGTGATGGCCTTCGAAAAGGAGTTCGACGTCGATATTCCGGATGAAGACGCCGAGAAGATCCGGACCGTCGGCGACGCCTTGAAGTACCTGCACGACAAAATCGGGGAGTAGCACTTGACCCGACGGGTCGTTGTCACCGGGCTTGGGCTCATTTCTCCGCTCGGTGGCACCGCCGCAGAGACCTGGGACGGGCTCGTCCAAGGCCGTTCTGGCGCTGGCCCGATTCAGCGGTTTGATGCGGCGGAGTTGGATGTCCGGTTCGCCTGCGAAGTGAAGGACTTCGATCCGAAGGTGTACATGGATCGCAAGGAGGCGAAGCGCGCGGATCTATTTGCCCAATACGGAATCGCAGCTGCCGAACAAGCGGTCCAGGATGCAGGCTTAGCCGGGGGGCTGCCAGACCAGGACCGCACTGGAGTGCTGATCGGCAGTGGAATCGGCGGAATATGGACTTTCGAGCAGCAGTGCAAGCTGTATCTGGAAAAGGGTCCTCGCCGAGTGTCACCGTTCTTTGTCCCCATGTTCATTCCGGACATCGCATCGGGCCTAGTCTCGATCAGGCTCGGGGCCCGAGGACCCAACTACTGTACGGTCTCGGCATGCGCTTCCTCGGCGCACGCGATAGGTGAGTCCTTCAGATTGGTGCAAACGGGTCGGGCGGACGTGATGATCACCGGCGGGGCCGAAGCGGCGGTAACGCCGCTGTCCATCGCCGGTTTCTCCAACATGAAAGCCCTATCGACTCGTAACGATGAGCCCGAAAAGGCATCACGGCCATTTGACAATGACCGCGACGGATTCGTCATGGGTGACGGATCTGGAGTGGTCGTGCTGGAGCATCTTGAAGGCGCACTGGACCGTGGCGCAAAGATCTACGGTGAGATAGTCGGATACGGCATGAGCGCTGACGCCTACCACATGACTCAGCCGGCCGAGGGGGGCGAAGGCGCGAAGCGTGCCATGTCGGAGTGTCTCTCGGACGCGGGTCTGGATCCGAATGAGATTGACTACATCAACTCGCACGGCACCGCCACGCCGCATGGTGACATTGCGGAGACGGTGGCGGTGAAGGACCTGTTCGGGGAACACGCGTACAGGCTGGTGATGAACTCGACTAAGTCCATGACGGGTCACTTGCTTGGCGCAGCGGGTGGATTGGAGTTCATAATCAGCCTGCTCACGATGCAGCACAGCATCATCCCGCCGACAATAAACCTCGACCAACCTGATCCCGAGTGTGACTTGGACTACGTACCGAACGAAGCCGTGAAGCGTGAAGTGAAAGTAGCCCTGTCCAATTCGTTCGGTTTTGGTGGTCACAACGTAACGCTAGCCGCGCGTCGCTACACTCAATAGCGTACAATGGGCTTCCCAATCACGGATCCGCGGTTACGCTCGGTGGCCGCCAAGGTCGCCGCAGGCAAAAGGCTGTCGCAGGACGACGGCCTAATCCTGTTTGGAAGCAGCGACCTGATCGCAATTGGAGCCATGGCGAACGAGGCCAATAGGCGGCTCAACGGTGATCGCGTGTTCTTCTCAGCCAACCAGCACATCAATCCCACTAACGTCTGCATTCTGCGGAACAACTGTGTCTTTTGTTCGTTTGCGCGCACACCCAAGGAAGAGGGCGCATACGTTCGGTCGCTGGACGAAGTATTTGAGGAAGCGGAAACCGCAAAGGACGCGCCCACGCGCGAGTTTCACATCGTGGGTGGTCTGCACCCGAAACTCCGGCTCTCGTATTATACGGAGATGGTCAGGGGGCTGAAGGAACGGCACCCTGGCGTGTCTATCAAGGCACTGACCGCTGTCGAGATCGCGCATTTGGCGCGCATAGAGAAGAGAAGCACGGTCGACGTGCTGGAACGACTCAAAGAAGCAGGCCTCACAAGCCTGCCCGGGGGTGGCGCCGAAGTGTTCGGCAACGCCGTGCGGGCAACGATAGCCGATCGTAAGCTAATGGCCGAGGAGTGGATCCGAGTACATCGTGAGGCTCACGGGTTAGGCATCCCCAGCAATTGCACGATGTTGTACGGACATGTTGAGACTGATCGCGATCGCGTGGAGCACCTGACGACACTAAGGGAGCTTCAGGACGAAACGGGTGGTTTTCTAACATTTATCCCGTTGGCGTATCACCCCGACAACAACAAGTTGGGCCGCGAGCTGGATCGGGAAGGTACGACAACCACCGGGTTCGACGATCTCAAGAACATCGCCATTGCTCGGCTGTTTCTAGACTCCATTGCCCATGTCAAGACGCACTGGCCGATGGTGACCCCCGCGATCTCGCAGATTGCTCTCGATTTCGGGTGTGATGACGTAGAGGGCACGGTTGTTCACGAGCGAGTATACCACGATGCTGGTGCCGACACACCTTTGATGTTGTCTTACGGCGACTTGGTGCGACTGATTCACCGCGCAGGGAAGGAGCCCACAGAGAGGAACTCCTTGTATGAGACGGTGAGGACCTTTGCGCTGGACGATCCGCTGCTAATCGACCCAGGATGGGATTCTGCTGGCTCACCGGCGCGACCTGATCCGGTGCGGCTGACTCAAGCGGGACCGTCATGATTCGCCTGGGCCGAATCGGGTATGTCAATTGCTTCCCGGTCTACCGCGGACTTGACCGAGGCGTTGTGCAGGTGGATGCGGAGCTGGTGACCGGCACGCCGTCCGAGCTCAACGGCCTCCTGGCCGCAGGGGAATTGGACGTGTCTGTTGTGTCGGCCGTTGAGTATGCTCGCGACGCCAGTGCGTACAACCTACTGCCCGATATGGCGATCTCCTGTGACGGGCCGGTCCGCAGCGTGGCGCTCTTCTCCCGTTGCGAGGCGAGAGAACTGCACGGAGCAACCGTGCTCGTCTCGGAGTCGTCGCGGACCTCCGTCGCCTTACTCGAACTACTGTGCGCGCACGTTTGGCGAGTCGATCCGAGTCTGGTGGAGGCACGGACTGAGGCCCCTGATTTGGATGCGTTGTCGTCGTTACCCCATGATGCCGTCTTGGTGATCGGGGACGCCGCCCTGTTGCTGGCGGCCAGAGAGACATACCCTTTCAGATACGATCTCGGAGATGTGTGGAAGGAATGGACAGGTCTACCGTTCGTCTTCGCCGTATGGGCAGCCCGAAGGAAGTCGGCCCGAGCGAGCGGACGTCCGGCAGGGGTTTCGGGCGGTTACACCGAGCGTGTGCGGGGAGTGCATCAAGCTCTGCTGGCCTCCAAGAACTGGGGCTTGGCTCATCTCGACGAGCTCTCCACCGAGGCGGCGCGAATCACTGGGATCTCGCCTGACCGGTGTAACGAGTACTTGAGCGGCTTGGACTATGCCCTGTCGTACCGACATCTGGAAGGTCTGACGAGTTTCTTCCGGCGACTTGCTGCTGCGGGCAAGGTGAGCGATGGGACACTTTCGTTTCTCTCAGTCGCCTGATGACGGCACTCTTCGTGGGCGAGGCAACAAGATGAAAGCATGAGGGGATGATCGATCGTAACACACCGGAATTCAGAGAATTCCTGGAATTCTACGAGCGCGCCCCATTGCTAGAGTTGGGTGCAGCAGCGGATGCGTGCCGGCGCGCGCTGCACCCGGATGGCCTAGTGACGTACATTATCGACCGCAACATCAACTACACGAACGTATGCGTTGCGGATTGCATGTTCTGCGCCTTCTATCGGCGGCCAAAACACCAAGAGGGATATGTTCTCTCTTTTGAGGAAGTCGGTGCCAAGATCGAGGAGGCCAAGGAACTTGGCGCGGTACAGATTCTGATCCAGGGTGGGCACAATCCCTACATACCGTTCCAGTGGTATCTGGGTCTCCTGCGGTACATCAAGCAGAACCATCCCATCCACGTGCACGGCTTCTCACCGTCTGAAGTCGACTTCTTTGCGAAGCGCTTTCGCATGGCGGCTGAGGATGTGATCCGTGAGCTGCAATCGGCTGGCCTGGATTCGATTCCTGGTGGTGGGGGCGAGATCTTAGTGCAGAACGTCCGCAACCGAGTATCGAAGAAGAAGGCCGGTGCCGATCGGTGGTTGGAGATCATGGAGGCGGCACACGGGCTCGGAATGAAGACCTCTGTCACAATGATGTACGGACTTGGCGAGAGCCTGGCTGATCGCATCGAGCACCTCATGAGGGTTCGTGAGGTCCAAGCCAGGACGGCGGGCTTCACCGCCTTCATCACCTGGCCGCTTCAGCCTGAGCACACAGAGATGGAAGGAACGCCCAAGACGGACGCGGTCACCTACTTGCGAACCGTCGCAATCGCTCGGATGGTACTCGACAACGTGCCTAACCTGCAAGCATCTTGGGTGACAATGGGTCTCAAGGTAGGTCAGATCTCACTCAGGTTTGGCTGCAACGATTTCGGCTCTCTTATGATCGAAGAAAACGTCGTCTCTGCCGCCGGGACGATGCATGTGGCCACCGTGGACGAGATTCGACGGAACATCTTGGATGCTGGATTCACTCCGGCGCGACGTCGACAGGATTATTCCATAATCGAAGAAGAAGTGGCTGCCTAACCATGTCGCACAAACAAGTCTTAATCATCGTCGGCTCGCAAAGCGACGAAGAACGTATCGCTCCCGCTTTCAAAGTCCTAGACGAAGCTAAGGTGGGTTACGACTTCGTGGTCTCCTCTGCCCACCGCGATCCAGAGCGGACGGCAAAGATCGCGAAGGACGCGGAAAGCAATGGCTACAGCGTAATTATCGCAGGTGCAGGCCTAGCGGCCGCGTTGCCCGGGGCGGTTGCCGCACTCACCGCATTGCCGGTCGTGGGAGTTCCGTTCGATGTCGGGCCAATACGGGGAGTGGATGCTCTCTATGCGATGACACAGCTGCCCGGCGGGTGTCCGGTAGGAACGGTAGGTATTGGCAACGCGAAGAATGCCGCTCTGCTGGCAATGAGGATCATCAAGGCCGGGCGAGGCTAGCGGACGAGGGGAGGCAGGATTTCGTGCATACAGCCTCCCGTACCCATGGGTTCACCGAGTCGGTAATTCGCAGCATGACCCGACTGGCAAACGAGCACGGGGCAATCAACCTGGCACAGGGATTCCCGAACTTCCCCGCTCCTGAAATCCTGAAGACCACAGCTAGCGAGGCCATCCACAAAGATGTGAACCAGTACGCCATTACTTGGGGCGCCAAACGGTTGCGCGACGCGCTGGCGGCTCGCTACGGCGAATGGTATGGCATGCCGGTCGATCCCGACAGACACGTCACTATCTCGTGCGGCTCAACAGAAGCGATGGCATCGGCTCTGATGTCAATTGTGGACCCGGGAGACCAGGTGATTGTGTTCGAGCCGTTTTACGAGAACTACGGACCGGACGCCATTCTGTGTGATGCCCAGCCAGTGCATGTTCCCATGCCGATCGATGAGCCGCTGGACATGGACGCCGTTGGCAGGGCGTTCTCGTCACGCACACGTGCTATCATCATCAACTCGCCCAACAATCCTACGGGCAAGGTCTTTACGCGCGAGGAATTGCGGAGTTTGGCTGACCTCTGCATCCGACATGACGCCTATGCGGTCACGGATGAGATATACGAGCATATCCTGTATGAGGGTGAACACATCCCGATCGCCACTTTGCCGGGGATGGCCGAGCGTACAATTACAATCAGTGGCGCCTCAAAGACCTTTAGCGTCACTGGATGGCGGATCGGCACGATCGTAGCGCCTGCGGAGGTCACGCTCGCAATCCGAAAGGTGCACGATTTCTTGACCGTCGGGGCTCCGGCGCCATTGCAGGAAGGGGTGGCAGCAGGACTCGAGTCATTGGGCGAGGAGTACTACCGGGATCTCAGGGAGGCGTATCGGTCGCGGCGCGACATAATGCACCGTGGTCTGGTAGATGCCGGGTTCCGGTGCGGCAGGCCGGCAGGTTCGTACTACATTCTTGCAGACTTCTCAGAGCTGAGTCACGCACCAGATGACGAGTTCGCTTGTTGGCTCACCAGGGAGATAGGGGTGGCCGTGGTGCCGGGATCAAGCTTCTTCGATGATCCGGTAAGGGGACGGCAGCTCGTGAGGTTTGCGTTCTGTAAGACCAACGACCTACTTGAGGAGGCAGTAAGCAGACTGGCGCATGTGGCCTCGCATACGCCACCGGGCTGAGACCAGAACATGTGCGTCCCGGCACGCTTCCCTTAAGCGCTGGTTTGATCTATCATCCTCCCATGAGACAGCGTTTCGGAATCGGATACGACTCTCACGTTTTCGGCACTGAGCCTCCACTGATACTGGGTGGAGTCGAGGTGGAGCACGACAAGGGCCTCAGGGGTCATTCGGATGCAGACGCTGTGGTGCACGCGGTGATCGACGCGTTACTTGGTGCAGCGGCTATGGGTGACATCGGACAACTGTTCCCGGACACCGACGAGAAGTGGAAGGGCGCCAGGTCACTCGAGATGTTGGCGGACGTTAGGCATAGGCTGCAGGCCGCCAGCTATACAATAGTCAACGTCGACGTGTCGATCGTCCTCGAGAGGCCGAGACTAGCTCCCTACATCGATGCGATGTGTGACAATGTCTCGCGCACCCTCCGGCTTCCCAAGAGCGCTGTTTCCATAAAGGCCAAGACGAACGAGAAGATGGACTCGGTGGGTCGCGGCAAGGGCATCCAGGTGTACGCGATCGCTTCGATCGGAGGCGCCTAGGCTGCTCGAAGATCTCCTGCAACGGCTGCCGGGTTTGTCCCCGGGCGTCGTCTACACGACAATCGGCGTTCTTGCTAGCGTCGAGAACGTTTTTCCGCCGGTCCCGGCAGACAGTGCCGTAGTACTCGGGGCATTCCTTTCAACTCTCGGGTCAGTTTCGGCGTGGACTGTGTTTGCCGTGACGTGGTCGGCCAATGTCGGGTCCGCCATCGGCGTCTATGTCGCTGCGCGAACTCTTGGTAGGAAGTTCTTCACGGGACGCTTGGGCACCCGGCTGCTCAACCCGATACACCTCCAGAAACTCGAACACCTCTATCGGCGCTACGGAGCGTGGGGGATCTTCGCAAGCAGGTTTGTGCCAGGAGCCCGGGCTGTGATTCCGCCGTTTGCCGGTATTGCCGGGCTAGGAAGCGTAAGGGCGCTGCTACCGCTGGTGATAGCCTCCGGTATCTGGTATGGTCTACTCACCGTCTGCGCCGTGGAGCTCGTTCCGAAACTCGACGACGTTGCGAGATTCGTGATTGGGCTCAATTGGATCGGGCTGGCGTTTGGCACGGTAGTGTGTGTGGCGGTGGGCTGGGCAGTATACCGGCGACGGCTTGGTGCCAGCCGCGGAAGCAAATAACCGGAGGTGCTGGTTGCAATCCACAGGAGTCGACAGTATCTCGTTAGATGGGGCTAACAAAGTCTCCCATGGGTAGGGCAGAGCAGCAGATCGAGCGGGCTTTCTGGATCGAGCCGTTCGAGGACTACCTCTCACTCGAGTTGGGCAGCAGCCCTCACACTGTGGCGAGCTACTCCCGTGATCTGCACCGACTCGCCGAATACTGTGTTTCCCAGGGCACGGACCATCCTGGATCTGTGTCGCCCCAGCTACTGCGCGACTTCGTATATCACCTCACCGATTTGGGGCTCGCAGCCACCAGCATACGCCGGCAGGTATCAGCGATCCGTACATACTACAGGTTTCTGATGACCGAGGGCCACGTGGATTCCGATCCGACGGGTCAGCTGGAAATCCCCAAGGCGTGGCGCAAGCTGCCGGAAGTACTCACCGTTGCCGAAATCGAGCGGCTGTTGGCGGCCCCGAATCCGGACGAGCCCCTGGCTTGGCGTGACCGGTCGCTGCTGGAAGTTGCCTACGCGACCGGAGTCCGAGTCTCGGAACTCGTCGGCCTCAAGATGAGTGACGTGTGGTTCGACGAAGGACTGGTGCGCGTATTCGGAAAGGGATCGAAAGAACGGCTGGTTCCGATTGGTCGGCGGGCACTCGGAGCTGCCGCCATCTACGGCCGAGAGGTGCGGCCTGCGCTCGACCGCGGTAAGACCCAGGGCAGGTTCTTCCTCAACGCCCGTGGAGGTCCGCTGTCACGCGTGAGTGCCTGGGGGATCATCAAGCGCTGCTCAGAGGTGGCAGGAATCGACAAGAGAGTCACTCCGCACACGTTGCGCCACACATTCGCGACCCATTTGCTGGAGGGCGGCGCAGACCTCAGAGCGGTTCAGGAGATGCTGGGGCATGCCGATCTGTCTACTACCCAGCTGTACACGCATGTGGATCGGGAGTACCTCCAATCGGTGCACAAGACCTTCCACCCGCGGTCGTGATGGTCTTTTTGACACTCCCACCTGCCCTTGTTACTTTGGACTGTGCATGTCCTGATTGTCATCCCGGCCCGCATCGGATCCTCCAGACTACTCCACAAGCCCCTGTGTCTCCTTGACGGAGAGCCGTTGGTGCGGCTCGTCGCGAGCGGGGCCCTGGCACTCGGTTTGGACGGTCAGGTGGTTGTCGCCAGCGACGACCGGAGTGTTCTGCGAGCCGTGGAGGACCTCGAGATTGCCGCGGTAATCACCAGCCCTGGACATCAGTCGGGAACGGAGCGGGTAGCGGAAGTGCTGCAATTGCCCGAATACTCCGCATTCGGCACGGTGGTGAACCTGCAATGTGATCAGCCATTCCTCGTGGATCCGGTGGTAAAGGGATCGCTGAGTTGTCTGGCTGCCGGTTTCCCCCTCGGCACGGTTGCGACTCGACTGGCCGCGGGCGACAGGGAAAATCCCAATCGTGTAAAGGTTGCTGTTGCACCAGACGGCAGCGCCAAGTGGTTCTCTCGCGGCGCTATGCCTGTTGGTGAGCTTGCGCCGACGCTGCGCCATGTGGGTGTCTATGCATATACGCGAGATGCAATATTGCGCTGGGTCCACCTACCACGGTCGGTTGAGGAGCAGGAGGAAGGGCTGGAACAGCTGCGGCCCCTGGTCAACGGGATGTCCATCGGTGTGAGAGTGCTCGCCCATGATGCGCCGATCACCATAGACACCGCCGACGACCTTGAGCTCGCACAATCAACGTTGAACCACACGTCGCATATACTCGGATCACGGATTAACGCATGAGCACGAAATACATATTCGTCACCGGCGGTGTGGTATCAGGATTGGGGAAGGGCATTGCGGCCGCGTCGCTTGGGCGCCTGTTGGTTGAACGCGGCTTGAGCGTGACGATCCAGAAGTTCGACCCTTATATCAATGTGGATCCGGGTACTATGTCTCCATTCCAGCACGGTGAGGTGTACGTAACCGATGATGGTGCGGAGACCGACCTTGATCTCGGTCACTACGAACGATTCATCGACCGCTCTCTGGGGCAGGTCAACAACGTGACCACAGGTAGGATCTACCAGACTGTAATTACCAAGGAAAGGCGTGGTGAATACCTGGGCAGCACCGTTCAGGTCGTGCCGCACATAACCGACGAGATAAAATCTGCAATCAGCCGGCTGGCGCCGGACCATGATGTCGTGATAACGGAGATTGGCGGGACAGTAGGTGACATCGAGTCGCTGCCGTTCTTGGAGGCAATCCGCCAGTTCAAACAGGAAGTCGGCCGTGGGAACGCGCTCTTCATACACTTGACGCTGGTTCCGTTTATTACGGCTTCGGGAGAGCTCAAGACCAAGCCCACGCAGCATTCGGTGCACGGTCTGATGCAGATCGGTATCCAGCCGGATATTCTCATCTGCCGGACCGAGCAGGAACTGACCGACGAAGTGCGCAGCAAGATAGCTCTGTTCTGCAACGTGGAGTCGAGCTGCGTGGTTGAAAGCCGCGATCTGAACACTATCTATGAGGTCCCGCTGCGACTCCACGAGCAGGGGCTCGACAGAACCGTGTGTCGCTTGTTGGATTTGGAGGTGAAGCATCCGGATCTTGGACCCTGGGAGATGATGGTCCAGCGAGTCCTCGAGCCCTCTGCCGAGGTGAATATCGCGATAGTGGGCAAGTACACCCGATTGGCCGATTCCTATAAGTCGATTGGCGAGGCCCTCATTCACGGCGGTATCGCAAATGACGTCCGCGTGAACACTGAATGGGTGGCAAGTGATCTGTTCGTGGATCAAGAGCATGCCAGGCGACTGTTGAGCCAGTTCGACGGGTTACTGGTGCCCGGCGGTTTCGGTGTACGCGGAGTGGAGGGTATGGTCGAGGCCGTTCGCTGGGCGCGGGAGCACGAATTGCCGTTTTTTGGGATCTGTCTTGGTCTTCAGGTGGCCATCATCGAGTTCGCTCGCAACGTGTGCGGGTTGGCCCGGACCAACTCGATCGAGTTCGAGGCCGAATGTGAACACCCCGTCATTTCGCTAATGCCTACGCAGGCCGAAGTAAGCGATAAGGGCGGTACCATGAGGCTCGGTGCCTATTCGTGTAAGCTGGCTCCGGGCTCTAGGGCGGAGCAGATTTTTGGAACTGGTGAAATCAGCGAGCGCCATCGGCATAGGTATGAGGTCAACAACGAGTACCGTGACACATTGGCCGAGCAGGGGATGAGATGTAGCGGTCTATCGCCGGACGAGTCGCTCGTTGAGATTATCGAACTTCCCAAACACCCTTGGTACATCGGCTGCCAATTTCATCCCGAGCTGAAATCCCGGCCGATGCGACCCCACCCCCTATTTGCCAGCTTCATCAAGGCGGCGTTCGACTTCAGGCAGGCCCGAGTCACCGGCGCCGATCTGGTGGGCGCGCACGCGTGAGATGTCGTCATTCTGGTCCCCAGCGCCAGTGTTGGTGGCTGGTCCCTGCGTTCTCGAAGACGACCAACTGAATCTGCATATCGCGCAGCGGTTGGCCGAGCTGGGCAGACGGCTTTCCGTTCGCGTCATCTTCAAGGCCAGCTTTGACAAGGCGAATCGCGCTTCGCCCCTGTCACCACGCGGGCCGGGTATCGAGGCAGGAGCGGTGTCGCTGGCCAAGGTGCGCTCTAACACAGGCCTGGCCGTCCTCACCGACGTTCACGAGGCGTGGCAGGCAGAAATAGTAGCACCCAGCGTCGACGCGCTTCAGATACCGGCCTTTCTCTGCAGACAGACCGACCTGCTCAAGGCCGCAGGCTCCACAGGCTTGCCTGTCAACATCAAGCGGGGGCAGTGGATGCCTCCACACTCGATGCGTGGTGCGGTAGAGAAGGTTCGAAGCGCCGGCGGCAGCGAGATCGCGGTCACTGAGCGTGGAACCTTTTTTGGGTACGGTGACCTCGTGGTTGACATGAGGAACTTCGCCCGCCTCAGCGAGGCCTCGGGTGTGCCGGTGCTGTTCGACGCGACGCATTCCGTGCAGCAGCCTGGTACCGGAGCGGGTGGCACGAGCGGTGGTGGACGGCAGTGGATTCCTGACCTTCTCTACGCTGCTGCCGCTGCCGGGGCGGACGGATTCTACCTGGAGACGCACCCCAGTCCCTCTGAGGCGCCAAGCGACGGGGCCACGATGTGGCCGCTGGAGGACCTGGCGACAATCGTGTCCCGGGCTCTGGACATCTGGCGAGTGGGACGACGAGACTTGGAGACATAATGCTTCAGCCGATCGTGGCGAAAAAAGTCCGCCTGGTAGGTCTGGACGTCGACGGAGTGATGACGGATGCCGGCGTCTATATCGGGATGGGAGCTGACGGGCCCGTTGAGCTCAAGCGGTTCCACATTCATGACTCGATCGGGATCAAGTTGCTGATGGCCTGCGACATCGCAGTGGTGGTGGTGAGTGGGCGGTTCTCCCACGCCACGAATCTCCGAGCCGACGAGCTGGGTATCGAGGAGGTGGTGCAGGATCCCATGGCCGTGAAGCTCCCAGCGTTCCAGGACATGCTTGGTCGCAGGGGAGTCAGGCTTGATGAAGCGGCGTTCATGGGGGACGATCTGCCGGACATCCCGGTAATGAAGAGGGTGGGGTTGAGTGTCGCGCCGGCCAACGCCGTACCGGAGGTTCTTGCGACGGCAGCCCTAGTCACAGAGGCTGCTGGAGGGCAAGGTGCGGTGCGGGAATTCGCTGAGATGCTGCTTAAGTGCAGAGGGGAGTGGGACGACGCCGTTAGGCAGTATCTTGTAGATAGAGGAGACCAAGTCTCGAGGACAAGTGTTGATCACTAAGAGCGTTTTTCCGGTGTTGCTCGCGGTCCTGTGGTTGTCGGGCTGCTCCGACCTAGGCCGTCCGCCCAGTCAGCGAGAGGCGGGCCTGCCAGACTCGGCAGACCAGGTGGCGTATGGCTTCATCAAGTTCATCACTATCGAGGGTGTTGAACGGGTACAGCTCAACGCGGATTCGGCGTACCACTATCCGGCGCGGGAGCAGTGGGTGCTACACCAACTCGGAGTCACATTCAGAACCGCTCAGGGGGAGGTCCGATCCAGACTGTCGGCTCAGCTAGGTACTTACAATGAGCGCACTGGCGACATGGTTGCCCAGGACTCAGTGGTGGTTACTACACCTGAGGGACGCAGGCTCACTACTTGTGAGATCCAGTATGACGAGAGGGCTGATGAGATCGTTGGGCCCTGCGCGTTTTTCGTCACGGGTCCGGGCGAGGAAGTGTCAGGTGATAGCTTCATTTCGGATCCGGACTTCAACAACTATACGGTGACCAGTGGTGCAGGTACCACTCGGGAGCCGATCAGGGGTCGCAGGTGAAGCTGGGATCTGCGGCGTGGGCCTCAGCACTCGGAGCGGTACTCGCTCCGTCGATGTTGCGCGCACAAGAGGCACCGGACTGCCAGGTCAGACTCGACAGGAGTCAGTTAGTCAGTCAGGTGGTTGTTGCAGGCCAGGCCAGACAATACGTATCACAGGGAGTATGGTCCTGCCTGGGTCGGCCAGGGACCGGAAACGCAGGAACAGCCGTGTGGAACGCACGGTCCGATAGCGTGGTTCGGTATGTTGCGCGTGGCCGCATCGAGTTCATTGAAAATGTCGAGTTCAGTGACTCCACGGCGCGCCTAACAGCGGATCGTGCCACGTACTTCGAGCTACGGGATAGCCTGGAAGCACGGGGACATGTGCGACTTGTGAACTTGATCACAGGCACGGTGCTGACGGGACCACAACTTACTTACCTCCGCCAGGTGGAGGCGATTAGGGATACAGCCGAACTGCGGGCCTCCCTAAGGCCTACCGTGGAGTACCGCGCGGAGGGTGATACCGCCGAGCCATATGTGATAATGGCGGACAAGGTCAGGCTGCGAGGCAATGCGACATGGGCCTCTGGAAACGTGACAATAGACCGCTCGGACTTCGCGTCGCAGGGTGACAGCGCTTGGCTGGACCGAGATGCGGGTCGCGGCCTGATAGTCGGCAACGCACAAGCAAGGGGACAAGATTCTCTAGCGTATGTCCTCGAGGGGCAACAAATCGCCTTTGGACTCGTTGACGACCGACTCAACTGGGTCCAGGCACAAAGTGAGGCTCGGGCAACCAGCGCTGATTGGGAGATCGTGGGAGATACGATTGAGTTCTCGGTTCAAGACGACATGATCCGACGAGGTGCGGCGTGGGGCAAGTCTAGACGGCCGGAGGCTAGGTCGGAGACCTACGCTCTCACTGCCGATTCGCTGGTGGTCGATACACCAGGCCAGCAGCTCTCCGAGGTGCGGGGCTTCGGCAGTGGACTGGCGACGAGCTTAGCGGACACTATGGGA
The DNA here is from genome assembly GCA_039589275.1 of Gemmatimonadota bacterium. GTDB lineage: Bacteria > Gemmatimonadota > Gemmatimonadetes > Gemmatimonadales > GWC2-71-9. The sequence continues at coordinate 52,581 of JBDHHP010000002.1, forward strand.
AGCGAGAATGACTGGATGGCTGGCGACACGGTTACGGCCCGATTCGATAGCACCGAAACAGGGGGGCGCGCGCTCACGCAGCTCATCGCTTTAGGAAACGCGCGTGCGCTGTACAAGATCTTCGATGAGGCCGATAGCTTGGCGACCCCGGCCATCAACTACTCGCGAGGTTTGAAGATCATAGCGCTGTTCAAGGAAGAGACCGTGGAGCGGGTGGACGTGATTGGACAGGCCGACGGTGTCTACCTGGAGCCCCAGAGGATACCGCCGAGATGAACCCGCAGCTGAGAGCTCACTTCGGTGGAAAGGACCCCTCGTTTCCCCTCGCGGTTGCCGCCCTGCTTGAGGTTGCTGACGAGGCTGGTACGGCGCCGTTTGACGAGCTGGCCGTGGCCTACCGCTCGGCCCACTTGGAATTGCAGCGCATCGAGCGGGGTGAAACCGCTGCGCAAATGGGCGTGCTCTCGGTCGATGAGGTGCGACACCACCTGTTGTCTTCGGTATTGCCGCGCTTGGCCTCCGCCGGAGTCGCTGGAGCTGAACTGGCCACGCCGCTACCCGGACAACCTGCTGCAAAGGCCCTTGCCGACTATCAGGTGTTCGAACAGGGCGTCCGTGTGTCGCCTGAGATCTGGGCTCTGGTCAGAGCTGAAGGTCCGGGGGTGCGGCAAGAACTCATGGAACTCGCGCTCGACGCTCTACGCGAGAGCGAGGCCCCTGGAGTACCGGTTATGCCGCAGGAAGCGAGCAGCGTGCTGGCGGCATATGGGCTCACGAAGATCTACCGCAAGCGACGTGTGGTGGATCGGGTAGATCTCTCAGTTAGGCAAGGAGAGATCGTTGGCTTGCTGGGGCCCAATGGGGCAGGGAAGACCACGAGCTTCTACATGATTGTCGGTCTGGTGCGGCCGAACGAAGGCCGGATCGAGATCGACGAGGCCGATATTTCAGGACTTCCCATGTACCAGAGGGCGAAGAGAGGCATCGGCTACCTCGCCCAAGAGCCTTCGATATTCCGCAAACTGAGCGTGGAGGACAACGTCAAGGCGATCCTGGAATCCCTCGAGCTGACCGAAGAGGAACGAAGGGAGCGACTCGAGACGTTGCTCGACGAGCTCTCGATCAAATACCTTCGCAAGGTGCAGGCATACAAGTTGTCAGGGGGCGAGCGTCGCCGCTTGGAAATCACGCGTGCATTAGTCACTTCTCCCAAGTTCATGCTGCTGGACGAGCCGTTCGCGGGAGTGGATCCCATCGCCGTTTCTGATATCCAGACCATCGTCGCCGGGCTGAGGCGCAGAGGTATCGGGGTTCTCATCACCGATCATAACGTGGAACAGACATTGGATATTGTGGATAGGGCATACATCATGTTCGAGGGCAAGGTCCAGGTATCGGGAACCGTGCGCGAACTGGTGTTCAATGACCAAGTGGCCGATCTTTATCTTGGTCCTACTTTGACTACTCGATTGCGGGAGCGATTGGGAGCGGCGGCATGAAGACATCCTTGCAGCAGAGTGCGGTCCTCAAGCAGGAGCTGAGGATGAATCCGCGTCTGTATCAGGCGATGGACCTCTTGTATATGCCGATGCTAGACCTGCAGCAGCACCTGAAGCAGGAACTTCTAAGCAATCCGTTCCTCGAGCTGCAGGAACCCGACGAAGACGAAGAGCAGGCGGCACAGGACAAGGAGAAGGAAAAGGAAAAGGCTGAAGCCGAAAAAGACGACGAGGTAAACTGGGAAGACATAATACTGGACGGCCTGAACTCTGGAGGAACGCGGGCGGAGTATGAAGAGCGCGAGTACTTCGAGCCGACTCCTGTAGAGGCTAGGGACCTGGCAGATCACCTCTACGAGCAACTGCAGCTGCTTGAGCTCACTCCTAGGCAGATGTTCCTCAGTGAGCTCTTTGTGGGGAATATCGGGGACGATGGCTACCTGCGCGCGAGCCCAGAGGAGATACTGCAGGCGTCCAGGGACTTGATGATCGAACTCAATCCCCCCGCTGAGGAAGATGGAGGTAGGCAGGAACTCGAACCGTTCACACTCGACGAGGTTTACGAATTACTCAAAGTGATGCAGAGCCTCGATCCTCCTGGTGTTGCAGCCCGAGACTTGCGCGAGTGCCTCTTGCTTCAGTTGAAAGAACTAGGGGAACAAGAGACACTCACCTACAAGCTGGTTGCGGAGGCGTTTGACGACTTGATCGGCCACCGCTGGAGCGAACTGGCCAAGCGCTTTCAGCTGGATCCGAAAGAGGTGCAGGACGCCGCAGACGAACTCGCCAGACTCGACCCAAAGCCAGGGATCCGGTTCTTGAGCGCGGGTGATACATACGTCGTTCCTGATCTCACGGTGGAGAAGATCGACGGTGAGTATCGCGTCTTCATCAATGACGGCGGTGTGCCGCGACTCCGCATCAGTAGAGTCTACCAGGAGATCGCCGGCGACAAGAAGAAATTCGTTGGTGAGAACAGAGAATTCATCACTGACAAGCTCAACAGTGCGAGCTGGTTGATTCAGGCAATAGAGCAACGGCGCCAGACCATGCTCAAGGTGATGTACTTCATCGTCGATCGACAACGGGGTTTTTTCGAGAAGGGCGTCGAGCATCTGCACCCGCTCACGCTGCGAGAAGTAGCTGATGTGATCGAGATGCACGAGTCGACGGTCAGCAGGGTGACGAGTCAGAAATACGTACAGACACCTCGTGGGGTCTTCCCCCTCAAGTTCTTCTTCTCGAGCAGTCTTGGGACGACCTCCGGTGAGGATGCCAGCTCACGAGCTGTGAAAGCTCAGATCGAAAAGCTAGTGTCTGAGGAGGACAAGTCTTCGCCACTCACCGATTCCGCGATCGTCAAGGCGCTCAAGGACAGCGGAGTCCAGATTGCTCGCCGAACCGTGGCGAAATACAGAGATCAGCTGAACATACTTCCGGCAAGAATGCGGAAACGCGTATGACTCCGACTTCGACTGGCAAGTCCGTCGAGGTCAGCGTCCTGGTTCCGGCAAAGGACGAAGCCGAGAATCTCCCCGAGTTCGTCGAGCAATGTGCGGAGGCGCTGAACTCGGCGCCGTTTTCTTTTGAGGTAGTCGTTGTCGATGACGGCAGCGAAGACGATACTCAGTCAGTGCTGGACAGCCTGCTGGGCAAGTACGGATTCCTCAAGGTTGTCACCCACCGAACGCGACGGGGTATAGCCGATGCGCTGAGATCTGGTGGGGATGCCTCGAGTGGGCGGATCCTCGTGTTCTATCCAGCGGATCTGCAGTTTCTACCGTCCGACATACCGGCTCTCGTAGAGCCGATACGTTCCGGAGCGGCCGACATGGTTACCGGAACAAAGCAGGGTTCGTACGAGAAAGCGATGGTCTCCGGGCTCTACAATCGCCTGTGCCGGTGGCTGTTCGGTGTAAGAGTGACCGACTTGAACGCCGTGAAAGCCTACCGCCGCGAGATCATGAGCGTTGTGCCGGCGCGACCCGACTGGCACCGGTACATGGTGGTTATCGCTGCCACCGAGGGATTCAGACTGGACGAACGCCCTGTCACCCTGCAGCCGCGTAGGGCAGGACAATCGAAGTTCGGGTTGGGGAGAATTCCCGTCGGACTGTTGGATCTCTTGTCGGTTTGGTTCCAAATCAGATTCGGGCGTAAGCCCCTTCTTTTCTTTGGTGGGCTGGGAGCTGTTCTGTTCCTGCTCGGGTTTCTCGTGGGTGTCGCTGCTCTTGTGATGCGATTCGGATTCGACCTAGGTCTGAGGCCCCTGCTGTACCTCGTAGTCGTGCTCGTGCTGGCAGGTGTCGCGCTGTTTGGCTTCGGTTTCGTTGGGGAGCTGCTCGCAGGTCAGCGCGAGGAGATCAGGCGCTTAGCGGAAGCGGTCGAGCAGCGAACAGCCGATTCGCCACCGAGCGATTAAGGGTCTCTGGGTAGCCGTATGCCGTAGCGCCCCAGGAAAGCGGCAAGCTCCTCGGTAAGCGGCGAACCACCTCGGCTGCGGGACCGCCCCGCAAGATCCAACCAGTGGACGCCATCCGTCCTCAGCTTCTCCTTGTCTACCTCCTTCAGAGCCACTTCCGAGAGCAACGTGTCACCACGCGAGATTCCCTCCGTGTTGAATGCATCAGCGCGATGCCAAGCGAGACGCCACCGCCTGCGTTTGAGTGCGTAGTCGCGAAAACCACCGGAGTCGGCCACTGAGTAGCCGCCGTGTTCCAGCAAGCGCTCGAATTCTGTGACCATCTTTGCCACATAGCGAGCCCGGTCCTCGTCGCTGAGACGCAGGGGAAAGTCCGGAGCGGTTCTAATGACCTTGGCTGGACTCCCCACCGCCAGGCTGTACGGTGGTATCTCGCCCGATACCAGCGAATCGGCGCCGATCACCGAGCCATCACCGATTTTGGACCCCGGCATCAGAAAGACGCGCCAAGGCAGCCAAACGCTGTTGCCCAACGTCACAGACTGGTAGGTGACCGGATATCCGTCCAGCTGGTTCAACCATGCGCCGTGCGTGAAGATCAAGCAGTGTCCACCGATCCCCGTGTCGTCACCGATGGTGACGGGCTTGGTGGGATTGATGAACGCCATTTGCAGTATGATCGTGCGATCACCGAGCTTGAACTTGGACTCCGGCAGCTGCGGGCCACCGACGTAGACCTGCTCTCTGATCTTGGCATCCTCTCCAATCTCGATGACTTCGCACGAGACGTAGCTGAACGTACCGACGCTCGAATGGCGACCTATGGCGATGCGACGGCCTCGGACCACTGCCAAGAAACCGATCTCTACGTGATCTCCCAGTTCGACTTCTTTGCCCACCACGACGCCTCCAAAGCTCAGCCGGACCCCGCGGCCGATGCGGTAACCCAGTAGAAGCCTGTATGCCAAGACCTTGAGTGGGCTCGGGAGCCAGCCGAAGATGACTATGTGACGCCAGGGGATGCGGTCCTTCGGAAGCAAAGACTTGGCCACGGTCGTCGAGAGTCCGGGTAGAGATGGTCGAGACGAGCGACGGAAATATACAACCGGTAGCCGCCCCAAAGGAGCAGACACGGCGGTGCTGAGCCGTCTGGGGATTGCTTCTCTCAGCCCAACGCGTGAGTATTAGAGCGCCTTCACCACTGGGAACCGTGAGCCTCTCACCCGCAAAACCCTAGTGCTTCGTGTTCCTGCCCGTGACGCCCGACTGAGCCCGGCTGAACGGTTCGCCTTGGATCTGCTCATTGATCTTTCCCGAGTCATTCCCGCAGACGACATAGCGGAAGCGGTCTCGATCGAGGTTGTGGACCAAGAAGAAGGTTCTGCAGATCTGCGGCTTGGTCAGGGTGACGATTGGCACATCCAACCGCAAGGGGACAGCGTGCTAGTCCCCCGGAGGACTCTCTCGCTGGTCGTCGATGTCGCGGGCGCCGCGGTAGAGCAGGCCTCGAGCGAGGCCGACCGTCACGGCCGAGTTCCCTCGGACGTCAATCCACTCGTGGCGGCTGGTGTCGAGCGTGAGCCTATCATCTGCTTTGCGGCCGCTGCGCTGCGGCGAGCCGTTCTCGGCGCGGCGGGTCGGGGGCCAGTGAGACTAGCTGTACCGTGGCCCGAAGGGCGACGTTGGGCCGCCGCGATCACTCATGATCTCGATGTGGTAGACTACTGGCCGGCTTTCACCTTGCTGCGGTTGTTGGAGCTAGGTCGCAAGGCTCGAGTAGGGTTGGCCGCGAATGTAATGAGGTCGGCGATGGGAGCCATCGGGCGCGACCCGGTGGTTCGCTCGATCGAGAACGTGTTGGCGCAGGAAGCGACACGGGACGTCGTCTCGACCTGGTTCGTTCTGTGTGGCACGCCCAACCTCGCAACAATGCGTGCTGGCGATCTCACATACCTCCCCGAAGGGAACCGGGCATCTGGTATCATGAAGATGGTTGCTGCCGGGGAACACGAGATCGGGCTGCACGGCAGTTTCAGGACCATGGACCAGCCGGAGCAGTTCGCACTGCAGCGGACCCGGCTCGAGAGACTCGTGGGCAACAGGGTCTTGGGCGTGCGGCAACACTTCATGCGAATGCGACCGGGGCAAACTCACAGCGAGATGGCGCAAGTGGGTTTTGCCTACGACGCGACATATGGCTTTCCTGATCGAAACGGATTTCGTCTCGGTGTGGCGGACATCGTATCGGGCTGGGATGCGGGCGGAGGACGGGCCAGTGACGTTGACGAGGTTCCGCTCATTTGGATGGATCGTGCGCAGAGTAAATACCAGGGAGTAGAGGATCCGGCGGCCTGGATCGAGGATGCACGCGACCTCTTGAAATCATGCCGCGCCGTGGAGGGCGCTTGGGTTGGCTTGTGGCATCCCAATCTGACACCAGCCCTTGGCTACCCGGGAACTGACAAGACCTTTGGCAGTCTGCTCGATGTCGTCCTTTCGGGGAGTCCTTTTGTGTCGACACTCGCTGATCTCTCCGCCTGGCGACGCGCACGGCGTTCGCTACGCGCAACTGAGTTGAGGCGGGATGGCACGCTCGAGGTCGAGTTGGCGAGCAGCACCCAATACCCTGTACAGATCGAGGATGCCGACGGCCGTGTGATCCAAACCGTGGACCCCGCCACGACGACCAAGCCACTGTGAACGTTCTCGTTCTTGCACACTCGTTTCCACGATTCGCCGGTGATCCCGTTGGGTCGTTTGTGTTGCGGCTGGCGGTAGCACTTTCGGGTGAAGGCATCCGATCCACCGTGATCGCGCCGGCTGCCGCGGGCTTCCCCATGCGCGATGAGTTTGAGGGCATCCCGGTCCAGCGCTTTCGCTACGCGCCGCGCAGGTTGGAGACGCTTGCGTATGACGGTACCATGGCTCAGCAGGTGGGGAGTTCCTGGACAGCCAGGGGTACCATGGGTGCCTTTCTCGCGGCGGAACTCTACCGGGCGTTTCGAGTGAGCCGGAAGTCAGGTCCTTCCTTGGTGCACGCGCATTGGTGGTTCCCGGGCGGTGCCGCCGGCACTGTGCTTGCGCGGCTGCGGCGTGTGCCCTTGGTGACAACGCTGCACGGATCGGATATCCGCGTCGTATCCCAGCACCAGACTGCCCGTAGGGTGTTCAAGAAGGTGATGAAGACTTCGGACGCGGTAACCGCTGTTTCCAGTTGGCTTGCTCATGAAACCGAAGTCATCGTGCCGGACGTGAGGCCGGTGGTGGCGCCGATGCCGATTGCCTCGGGTCTTTTTGCACCTGGCCGGGAGCGACCCAATGACAATCGAGTGCTGTTCGTCGGGAAGCTGAATGCGCAGAAGGGGATCGACCATCTGCTACGGGCGTTGGTGCACATGACCGAACCGTGCTCACTCGATGTGGTGGTGGGTGTGGGCACAACAGACGAGCGGGCTCGGGCGCACGCGAGCGAGCTGGGTATCGCGGCTAGAGTGCGCTGGCATCCGCTGCTTCCACAGGATCGGCTTGCAGACCTTTATCAGAACGCAACCGTCTTAGCGATGCCCTCGGTCGATGAGGGTTTGAGTCTCGTTGCCATCGAGGCCCAGCTCTGTGAGACGCCCGTGGTGGCTTTTCGTTCCGGCGGCCTAACGGACGTTGTGAAAGACGGGGAGACCGGCTTCCTTGTGTCGCCGAATGATCATGTGGAACTGGCGAGAGCGCTCGACCGAGTCATCAGGCTCGCCGATCGGGGCGCCGGACTTGGCAGGGCGGGCCGGCGCCACGCGCTGCAACAGTTTGCTCCCGACGCGGTCGCCCAACGCTACGCAAAGATATACGGTAGCGTCTTGGCCAAAAGGGAAGCGTGAACATGCGTCGGGGAGTACTGTGGGCTCTCCAGGCCGGCCTAGCCGTAGTGCTGGCCGCGTTCGTCAGCCGGGCGCTGTGGGCCAACTGGGCCGAGTTCAGGGCGCTGCGCCTAGACCTCGCGTTTCGAATCGGCCCCATCGCCGTTGCCGGCCTAGTAACCCTGGGGACGTATGGCTTGCTCATCGAGGCTTGGCGGCGCGTCGTTGGCTCTTGGGGCGACCAGCTGACTTACACCGAGGCCGGGTACGTTTGGACGGTCTCGAACCTGGGGCGGTACATTCCGGGCAAGATCTGGACGGTGGCGGGACTCGTGGTCTTGGCCCGTCGGGCCGGGGTCAGTGGAGCTAATGCCACGGTCTCGGGGCTGGTCATGCAGGTGCTCGCCGTGGGAACCGGAGCGGCCGTAATGGCCGCCGGGATTTCCTGGAATGGGTCACTATGGGCCACCGCTGCCGCCGTGGCTCTATCCGTCGGAGCCGTGGCTGCGTTGGTGTGGCGCCCGGTCGGGGGCAGAGTAATCCGGCTCCTGAGCGGAGGTAGGGAAGCGCGCGCGCTGCCACTCGCCGCGGTCCTGCTCGCCGGGGGCGCGACGCTGGCTAGCTGGCTCGGCCACGGGCTGTCCTTCTGGCTGATATCCAGAGGGGTCCTAGTCGACGCCACGCTAGAGTTGCCGATGGCCATCGCGGCATTCGCAGCCGCCTACGTACTCGGTTTGCTCGCCCTGTTCGCGCCGGGCGGTATTGGCGTGCGGGAGGCAGTGCTTGCCACGTTGCTCACGCCTGTTATAGGGGCGGGCGGGGCGGTACTGCTGAGCGTGGCGTCACGCCTATTTCTAACAGTGATGGAGGTTGGAGTAGCGATGATTGCCGCTGCAGCCCAGGTCCTGATGCGAGGGAATGACGGTGTCTGAGCTCGCGACTGGGCCCAGTCCGGAAGCCGTTGGATCCGCTAGGTTCGAACCTCGGTTTCCGCTGCTGACTGCCCTGGTGCTGCTCAGTGTGTGGATCGTTCTTCTATCCCTTCCCATGTGGAGGGGAGAGTTCTTGGGCGGCCCCTGGAGCGATCAATACCAGAGTGGATTCGCGTTGAGGCAGTGGGCGGCAGAGCAGTGGCGGTCCCTGGGACATGTGCCGCAGTGGAATCCGGAGATCTTCGGAGGGTTGCCGTTCGTTGGCGCGATGCACGGTGACATCTTCTATCCCACCGCTCTGGCGCGGCTCGTATTGCCTATCGGGCTCGCTATGAACCTGGGATTCGTGGTGCACTACGTTCTGGCCGGATTGCTGCTTTACATCCTGTTGCGCCAGCTCGGCTGCTCATGGACCGGTTCGGTCACCGGCGGTATCGGCTATCAACTATCCGGCGTTGTCGGAACGTACGTGGCTCCGGGGCATGATGGGAAGCTGTTCGTAACGGCTCTACTTCCGTTGGCTTTCATCGCGCTGGTCATGGCGTTCAAACGGCGCCGCTTGGAAGGCTACGCAGTGCTTGCCCTCGCAGTTGGGCTGGGCGTGCTGAGCCCACACCCCCAGATGCTGTACTACATGCTCGTCGCGGCCGGGGTTTTTGCCCTCTACCTTGCCTTCGGCGACGTCGATTCGCCACCGCTCAAACAGGCAACAGTGAACCTCGGAGCCGCTCTTGGGGCCGTGGTGTTGGGATTTGGGATTGGCATGATTCAGATCCTGCCGTTTTTCGAGTACATACCTTTCTCACCGCGGGCGGACACCTACCGAGGGTTCGAGGAAGCGGCGTCCTACGCGATTCCCTGGGCCCATATCCCGGAGCTGTTCCTTTCTGGATTTACCGGTTCAACGCAGGAAGGGACATATTGGGCCGGAAACCCGATCAAGCTGCATTCGGAGTACCTGGGCCTACCAATCATCGCCGCCGCAATCCTCGGTGTCGTCGACCCCGCGCGCAGGCGCCTGATGATATGGTTGTCAGGGATCGGTCTCCTCTTTCTACTGATCGGGCTGGGCTCCGGCACCCCTTTCTATCGGCTGTGGTATGACGTAATGCCGTACATGAAGAAGGTGCGGGCCCCGGGTATGGCGCTCTACTTGGTTGGGTTCGTGATGGCGTTATTCGCCGGGTTCGGCGTTGAGCGCCTTGAACGGGGAGAGGGAAACCGACACGTGAGGGTTTGGCTTGCAGTTGGAGGGCTGGTCGTGGCGCTGTCCGCGATTGGTGCGGTGGGCGGTTTTGCCAGGTTCTTCGCCCTCGGGGCAGAGCAGCCCGGTGCGGGCCCGGCGGCAGCGGTAGAGACGGCTCAGGGGTCTGTCCGATTCGGAGCACTTTGGAGCGGAGTGGCTCTCGCCGCCCTGGCCGGGGTCACGATGGGATGGAGGAGAAGGCTATTGCCGATCCTGGCATTCGCTGTTCTTCTGCCTCTAATTGTCGGCGCCGATCTTTGGCGCAACAGCAGACCGTTTTGGACCTTCTCGCCCATCCAGCGCGAGCTGTTAGGCGGCGATTCGATCACTGAATACCTGCAATCAAGGCGGGACCCGTACAGGGTGCTGCAGATTCCGGGTGCCGAGCCCTATCCGGGAAACACCTTGATGGGATACGGCGTACCCCAGCTCCTGGGCTACCATGGTAACGAGCTGCACAGATTCGACGAACTGCTGGGCGGCAAGAACCAGTGGCGTAATCTGGGCGGCCTCAACCTCTGGGATCTGTATGGAGTCGAGTACCTGATCATGCCAAGTGGGATTGGGGTCGTGGAGAACGAGCCCCAGCTGGCCGAGCTCTACGGTAAGACGATGTCCGAGATTGAAAGCTCTGCTGGTGCCACAATAGACCTCTACGCGCGTGCGGAATCGGCCAGAATGGCGCGCCTGGTTCCGGGTGCTCTGAAGGCACCTGACGACCAGGCGATAGCGACGGTGGTTGACCCGAGATTCGATCCTGACCGAGTGGTCATAATCGATCCAGATGCCGATCTCGATCCGGCCCCGCTCGATGAGATGCCGGAGCCACTGGAAAGCGCGGTCACTTTCGAGTCATGGGAGCCGGGCCGCATGGGGCTGCAGATCGACCCACCCGCATCCCAAGCTGCGTACCTTGTGGTCGGAGAGAACTGGTACCCGGACTGGCAGGCAACAGTTGACGGGGAACCCGCGACGGTGCTGCGAGGCAATGTCGCGATGCTGGTCGTCATGGTCCCGGCTGGCGCAAGGAAGGTCGACTTGGCGTTCGACAGCTCTGGCTATCGGTTAGGTAAGGTGATCACGTGGATAGCGCTGGCGGTCACCGTGGCAGGGCTGATCGGACCCGCTGCGCTGCGAAGGAGAGCCGCCGTTGCCTGAACGCGCGCTGGTTATCATTCCGACCTACAATGAGGCGAGAACCCTGCCGCAAGTAGTGCCGCAGGTGCTGCAGCAGGACAGCCGCATCGAAGTGCTAGTGGTTGACGACAACTCGCCCGACGGTACAGGTCAACTTGCGGACAACATGGCCACGGATGACCAGCGGATTCACGTCTTGCATCGGCAAGGCAAGCTTGGTCTGGGCACTGCCTATCTGGCCGGGTTCCGTTGGGCCTTAGAGCGCGACTACGACTACATGTTCGAGATGGATGCCGACCACTCGCACGACCCACAGCACTTGCCGGAGTTCTTGGACGCCGTCAAGGATGCCGACCTCGTATTGGGATCCCGCTATCTCGACGGCCGAGTTACGGTAGTCAACTGGCCGATGGGTCGCCTCATGCTCAGTTACGCAGCAAACATCTACGCGCGCGTCGTCACTGGCCACAGGCTGTTTGATGCTACAGGCGGTTTCAAGTGCTTCAGGAGAAAGGTGTTGGAGGCCATCGACCTGGACGCGGTGCGGTCAAACGGCTACTCGTTCCAGATCGAAGTGAGTTTTCGGGCAATGCGGAAGGGTTTTCGCATTCGCGAAATACCGATTCTATTCGTGGATAGGACGGAGGGTGAGAGCAAGATGTCGGGCGGTATCGTCAGAGAGGCCATTTGGATGGTCTGGCGGCTCCGAATTCAGGCGCTGACTGGGAGGATATGAAGTGGCGGGAAGTTCAGCGGGCGTGGTGGTATACAAGATGACGGGGTCAGGTAACGACTTCGTGTTTGTCGACGGACGAGTAAATCCCGCTGCCGGGTGGGACCGCGACCAGATTGCAGAACTCTGCGACCGGCGAACCGGAATCGGGGCCGACGGCTTCGCCGTGGTCGAACCAGGGTCGGGTCCTGGTCGCGTGGGATTCCATTTCTTCAATAGTGATGGGAGCCCGGCGCCTATGTGCGGCAACGCGGCCCTTTGCGCCACCCGGGTAGCTCGCTGGCTGGAATTGGTGGGCTCTGATCAGATGATACTCGAGACGGGCGCGGGCGATGTTCACACTTGCACAATCGATGGAGCCGGGGAGCGCTCACAGCTCAGAATGGACCTGGCTCCCGAGCTAAAACCACTCCCAATCTCGCTGCAGCAGGGTGAGCGATCCATAACCTTCACGACGATCGGCGTCCCCCACGTGGTAGTCGTGGTGGACGACGTTATGTCGGTCAACGTGGCAGACCGGGGCAGGGAACTGCGACGCCACGCGGCCGTCGGACCTGACGGCTCCAACGTGAATTTTGTGTCCCAGATCTCCGCTGGCACCTGGTCCATGCGGACCTACGAGCGCGGAGTAGAAGCCGAGACTTATGCTTGCGGAACGGGCGCGGCCGCCTGCGCCACTGTGTTGGTGCAGCTGGACAAGGTCACTCTGCCATGGGAGGTGACCACTGCATCCGGCTGCACATTGACGATCTCGGGAGAGGTCTCGTCGTCCAACATCCTCTCGACGCCCTGCATTACGGGTGAAGGGCGGATGGTCTACCGTGCTGTGGTGGCTTAGCCCGCTCGCCTCGTCGTAGCCTCGTTCCGAACGTCTGTCGAACATCCGCCACGTCACCTAAGTCATTAAAGGATCAATTGTTAGAAGCTGGAGAGGAGGGCCAGCGATTTGGTTCTCCACATTCCCAAGTACGTCAACTTAACATAACATATCTTATACGCAGTTATTCTGAGTAGTGAGACGGCCGTTTCGGGCCCGATCTGCTGTGCCTCAGGCACCACAGCACGCTTTCGGAGAAGTCCGTCTTGCATTGTGATTGGAGGCCCTGCGCGTCACGCAAACGGTGCCAGGTCAGTCGGTGCTGGAAGGATCATCCTCCGGCCGCAACTCTGCCAGCCGCACCCGTGCCTCGACGGCGAACTGCTGCGCCTCGGGTAAATCAAAATCACGAAGGACGCGTTGGTAGGAACCGACTGCCGCGGCCGTGTCTCCAGCGAGTTCAAACGCGCGCCCGGCGTCGAGTAAGTACTCTGCGCTCAGAAATCCATACCAAGCGGCGTCGGAAGCGCTCAAGTAGGAAGCGGCCGCCGACGCATAATCACCAGCTTCTTCCAGCGCGTTGCCGAGAAGACCTTGTGCTGGCGCGACGAACTGGTCGCTCGGACCCCCGTCTATCAAACGACGCAACGCAGCTGCAGCGGCTTCCGGTTGTTTTTCCATCAGTCGAATCTGCGCGAGCAAAAGAGCGCCTTCCTCCCCTGCGACAGTGCTCCCATAAGTGTTGACCAGCTGATCGAGATCGCTTGCAGCGAGAGCCAAGTTACCGGCTGCGGCAACCATTCGAGCGTCGGCCAGTTCAGCTGCTGCAAACGCCTCCTTTCTCTGCTGTGCGGTTATCATCCACCACGTTGCCGACGCAACGACCAGCACGATTATGCCGGCGCCGATCAACGGATTCCGGTGGCGATTCATCCACTCGAGTGCTACTACAACGGGGTCTTTCTCTTCGGTGCGCGGCTGTTGTGCTGTGCTCACGTGATCTCCAACTGCTTCGGTCGGGACAGTAAATGACTGGCTGCGAACCTCGCGACTGCACCGCAAGGCGGAACAAGAGTACGCCCGGAGGGACTCGAACCCCCAACCTCAGGATTAGGAATCCTGCGCTCTCTCCCGTTGAGCTACGGGCGCAGATGGAAAAACAACGAACAAAGCTAACCAACACCCTGCGGCCAACCAACTCCGGGAGTGAACGGCCGATCCGCTTCGTTTCTGATTGGCCCCGACGACCGGTCCGCTAGCGAATCTGCAGCTTGCACACTACCAGCGTGAAATCTTGCAACTACCTGATATCAAACGACTTGAATTGCCCAACCTCATGTGGAAAATCTTCTCTTTGCAATTGGTCAACTCGGGCCATTACGGGACCCCGTCGGAGCGCTAGCTCGAACGCTTTTATCGCCTCTCGCGCGGCGATGCCAACGACCTCGACGCGCCCATCGGCCAGGTTTTGGGCCCATCCTTTGATACCTAGGCTCTCGGCCTGACGCAGAACAAACCACCTGAACCCGACTCCCTGAACCCGGCCGGTAATTAGCCACCGAACTGATGAGAGATCATCAGTCATGACGCAGCGTCCGAAGGTGTGTCTGCTGCCTCCCCTTCCCCATCTACCCTTCCAGCTGCAGCCTTGCGGCGATAACGAAATACGTAGATGCTGAGAACCACTGCCATCAACGGCACCAGCGCCAGCAGTGCAACCGTGGAGTATCGCTTGAATTCCGGGTTCACCAGCCAGTCGTCCACGCTCGTCAGCACCTGCGAATGGCCGACGTACCAACCGATCCAAGTCAGGATCGCACACCAGATCCCCGCTCCAATGGCGGTATAGAGCAGGAATCGGTCAATCCGCATTCGAGCCACGCCCGCGGGTAATGATATGAGCTGTCTGATGACCGGGATTAGCCGGCCGATGAAGGTACTGATCTCCCCGTGCCGCTGAAAAAAGGACTCCGCCTTTACGAGTGACTTTTCCTTTATCAGGAAGTACCGACCATACCGGTGCAAGAACGGCCGCCCCAGCCACGCAGCCAGGTAGTAGTTGATCGTGGCTCCGAGCAAGCTACCGATCAGCCCGGAGGCGAAGGCAAGCGGGGCGCTCATCCGACCCTGGGCTGCCAGGTAGCCCGCTGGCGGCAGCACCAATTCGCTCGGGAACGGAACGAACGAAGACTCAACTGTCATTAGTAGCGTGATACCCGGGTACCCCAGCCGGAATATCATATCAGCCAGCCAGTGGGCAATTCCCTCGATCACTCTAAGAGTCCTCTCTCCATCAGGCTGTCTGCTCGGGGAATCCGTATTTTCCGACCAGCGGCACGAACTGCGCTGGTCCCAGCTCCTCCTCGCTCAATTCCCCGTTGAGCTTCCTGATCAGAACGAGTTGCTGCAACCCAGCCCGCTCCAACGGGATGACCAATCGGCCACCTTCAGAAAGCTGCTTCTCCAGGGGCGTCGGAATCGCCGGGCTGGCAGCCGCGACCAGGATTGCGTTGTAGGGGGACTCGGGCGCCCACCCCACTGACCCATCTCCCGTGACCACCGAGACGGCCCGCACGTGGGCCCGCTCCAAGTTGCGCCGGGCTGCAGTAGCGAGCTCTGAGACCCGCTCCACCGTCACTACGTGCGATACAAGCAGCGACAGGAGGGCAGCCTGGTATCCCGATCCGGTTCCGATCTCCAAGACGCGCTCACTTCCACCCAGGCCCAATGCCTCGAGAAAGCGTGCTTGCGTCGTGGGTTGAGAGATAGTCTGCCCACTGCCTATCGGCAGGGCTGCGTCTTCGTAGGCACGCCGTCGCAGAGCCGCAGGCACGAACAGGTGCCGCGGCGTTTCAGCAAACGCGTGAAGCACTGCAAGGTCCCTGATGCCGTTTTCACGGAGTTGCTCAACTAGGCGGGTCCGGTAGCCGCCATAGCTGTCGCCTAGTCGCCCAGCTGCCATTGCTTCACATCTTCGAGCAACTGGTAGTTGGTGAGATCTACGTGGAGCGGTGTAACCGATATGTAGCCATCCTGAATGGCTCTGAAATCGCAGTCTTCTCGCCCCCTGCCCGACCACGAGATCTGGCCACCACCGATCCAGAATACGCGCCGCCCCCACGGGTCTTCAGTCTGCACCAATGAATCAGAGTAGACCCGCTTGCCAAGGGTCGTGGTGCGAATCCCGCGGATATCATCGCCGGGAATCGGCGGAATGTTGACGTTCAAGAGGGTCTCTTGTGGGAAGCCGTCAACGCCGACAATGCGCGTGACCAGCTGCTCGAGCCAATTCAGATGTGTCTCCAGCAGCTCGAGGTTTCCTCCAGCAAGGGAAATAGCGACACCGGGAATGCCGAGTGAAAGCCCCTCCATAGCCGCTGCCACGGTTCCAGAGTACAGAACGTCCTCACCCATGTTCGGGCCGTGATTGACGCCGGAAAACACGAAGTCAGGGCGCTCTGACAGCAGTTGTCCCAGAGCGAGCAGCACGCAGTCGGTGGGTGTGCCATCGACCTGAATCGACCCGTCGGACCTGACTACTGGTCTCAGGGGACGGTGAAGCGTGAGGGAGTGACTCGAACCGCTCTGTTCGCGGTCGGGGGCAACCACTTCGACGAACGCCACCGTGCGGCACACATCTGCCAAGACCTCCAGCCCCCTCGCGTGAATGCCGTCGTCGTTAGTGATCAGTATTCTCAATAGGGATCTTTCCGTCGAGGATATCAACGATCTCGCGTAACTCGCGGGTTAGGTCTTCGAGAGTCTCGCGTTGCAGGGCACCTCGTGCCTCGAGCTTCAGAGAACCGGTTCTGCGATATTGCTCGATCCGCTTCCGTGCCCCTTCGATCGTGAATTTCTCCGTGTAGAGGAGGTGTTTGACCAGCATTATCAACTCGATCTCGCGGCGTTGGTACACTCGATTGCCTGACCGGTTCTTCACAGGGTTCAGGAAGCGAAACTGGCTTTCCCAATAACGCAGCACGTGTGGCTTCAGGTCTGTCAGCTGACAGACGTCTCCGATCGAGAAGTACTCTTGAACAGGTTGAGGCGCCGTCATGACCAGTTTTCCGGCTTGAGTTCTCGCTCCATGAGGTCACTCACGGCCTGGGCCAGTTCTTTGTCCCGGAATAGGACGTTTTCGACCTCCTGAGCTATCGGCAATTCAACTCCCGTCTTCTGACCCAACACCACGGCGGCTCGCGTTGTCAGAACGCCCTCGGCCACTGTGCGACGCTCAGCGAGTATCTGTTCCAGTGATCGGCCGGCCGCCAACTCCTGGCCCAGCGATCGGTTGCGGCTCTGAGCTCCGGAGGTGGTGAGGATCAGGTCACCCATGCCCGCCAGACCGGCAAAGGTCACTGGATCGCACCCGAGGTTTTGCCCCAACCGGGTCATCTCGGCCAGGCCGCGGGTGATCAAGGCAGCTCTTGCATTGTTGCCCAGACCCAGGCCATCGAGGGCGCCTGCCGCTATGGCAATCACGTTCTTCAGAGCACCAGCCAACTGCACGCCAAGCGGGTCATGGCTGGTGTACACCCGCAAATGCGAAGTGGAAAAAGCCCGCTGGGCCACACGCGCAGAGGCTTGATTGGAGGCAGCCGCCACAACGGCCGTGGGCCGACCGGCATAGACCTCGTCGGCAAAACTCGGACCGGACAAGGCAACGCTGTCTAGGTCAGGCAGGGTCTCGTCCATTACCTGCGTCATGGCCATCAGCGTGTCGGTCTCTAGTCCCTTGGACACGCTCACCACGATGGGTTTTGCGCTCCCGACTGCCTCTGAGATCCGGCCAGAGACCTCTCGTACCGCGTGGGAAGGCGTCGCGGAGACGATCAGCTCGGCTTCCTTCACCGCTTCCGGGATGTCTTCAAGGGCTCTGAGCCCTGGGAGTAGCGGGCAGTCCGGCATGAACAGCGAGTTAACCCGGCTTTGGTTGATCGACTCGACCACCTCTGGCTCCCGGGCCCAGATACGCACGGCGTGGCCGTTTCGGACCAGTAGATCGGCGAGCGTGGTGCCCCAGCTACCGGCACCGATCACGGCGATCTTCAACTAACCTCCTTTTTGCCCCGCCGGAAGCGGTTCTCGGTACCAGCTGCCAGCCGCCGGATGTTGGAACGGTGCGTGACCACGATGAACAGCGCCAGCGCGACTCCAACCACTAGCGTGTAGCCGTCGTTCGGTGCGGTAAGCCACGCGCCGACCGGGAATGCCACGGCACCCAACATGGATGCAAGGGACACGTAGCCGGATGCCGCAAGAACCGCCAACCACACCATTGCGCTCAGGCCAAGCGCCACCGGAGCGAGTCCCAGCACGGCGCCAGCAGCGGTGGCGACCCCTTTTCCACCTCGAAACCGCATGAACACCGAGAACACGTGTCCCAGCACGGCCGCCAGTCCCATCGTCATGGGTAGCCACGGGTGTTCTCCCCCGTGCGGCGCATACACTGCTACCGGTATCGCGCCTTTCGCGACATCGACCAAGCCAACCGGGATCGCGTAACGCCACCCAAGCACACGGTAGACGTTCGTTGCCCCGAGGTTCTTGCTGCCATGCTGGCGCGGGTCAACACCGGCAATCCGACCAGCTATGTAGCTCGAGGGGATCGACCCGGTGAAGTAGGCTGCCAACAACCATAGAGCAAGAGTCATTCTCTGCCCCGCCTGCTCTTGAACTTGAGGCGCATCGGCACGCCAAGAAAATCCCAATTCTCGCGGAACCCACGCTCGATGAAACGGCGGTAGGATTCCGGGATCGCATCGGGTTTGCTGCAGACTATCGCGAAGGTTGGCGGTTTAGTGCCAACCTGTGAGGCATACAGCAGTTTCACCTCCTTACCCGACATCTGGGGCGGCTGCTTGCGTGCGACGAGGGCTTCAAGTACTTGGTTCACCTCTGCCGTCGCGACCCGCAACTCTCGCCGCGCGGCGACTTGAATGATCAGGTCCAGAATCTTGCGGACCCGTAACCCTGTCAGAGCCGACACGTATACGAACGGATGCACTCCCAGAAAGGGTGCCTTCTCGCGCAGCTGCTTCTCGCCCTTGACCGCCGTCACGGTTTCCTTGTCCGGGATGAGATCCCACTTGTTGACGGCCACCACCAACCCGGCTCCACGTTCCCGGGCTGCCTGCGCGATCCTGAGGTCCTGGGTGTGCATTCCCACCGCCGCGTCGACGACCAGCACGCAGACGTCAGCTCTATGAATCGCCCGTTCCGAGCGCAGGGTTGAGTAGAACTCGATCTCATCCTCTACTTTCGATCGCTTCCGTAACCCTGCGGTATCAATGAAGTTGAGGGTTCTACTATGGTACCGCAAGGGGGAGTCGACCGCGTCTCGGGTGGTACCCGCCTCCTCGGCCACGACCGAGCGTTCTTCCCCCAGAAGCCGGTTCGTCAGGCTCGACTTGCCGACATTGGGCCGGCCCACCACAGCAACCTGGATGGTCTCCTCCGTCGGGCCGGGAACTGACTCGGGCAGCAACAGCACCAGTCGATCCAGCAAGTCACCACTGGCCTTGCCGGTGGCGGCCGATACAGGGCAAGGCTCTCCCAAGCCCAGTTCGTGAAACGCATGATGTCCCAGCTCATCCGGCAGATTGTCCGCCTTGTTGGCGGCCACCAGGACTCGATCGCGGTGAGGTCTCAGTATCTCGGCGACCTCCAGATCGGCCGGGTGGACGCCGGCTCGCACGTCGACAACCAGGATCACCGCGTCCGAGGCGCTGATCGCAGCCTCGATCTGTTGTCGAATCGGGGCGTTGAGGCTGTCGGAATCGCCTACGGTCCAACCACCCGTGTCGACGAGCCAGAAGTGCCATCCCGTCCACTCGGCCGCGGCGAAATTGCGGTCTCGCGTGACTCCGGGTCGGTCGTCAACGATTGCCCTGCGCCCGCCGACTATGCGGTTGAACAGGGTCGACTTGCCTACGTTTGGGCGACCTACGATGGCCACGGTAGGTACCGACATTAGCCGATTGCGCCTCGGTCAGAGAGCGCATCCACGAAATCGTTCGAGATACGTACCTCGAGGGGAGCCGTGGCCATGAGCTGCTTCAACGTCATCCCATCTATGAACAGCCCCTCGTCGTTCACGGCCTCGGCGGGAACCAGGGCCAGGTCCAGGTCTGCGCGATCCCTCAGGGCTGATACGAATGCGCTGCCCGGTAGCAGACCCGCTGTTGTCACTAGCGGACCGAAGAGGTCGTTTTCCAGCACCGTGAGTTCACAGAATGCCCCTGTAGCTGATTCAACTGCGGGCAGTATCTGGGGCATCAATCGCCCCATCGCCGTTCCAGTGTAGACGCCTATCCGCATTCCCTCGAGCTCTGCGTTGAGCAACTCGACCTTTTGTCTCAGAAACCGCACTGCCCCGACTCCGTTCTCGAACTGCTCGAACCCGTCATACCGCGCGGCTGGCGGCAGGGCCAGCCTTGCCACGATGTAGAGTTCGTCCGAACCGTAAGCCCAGTGAGAACCTCTTTCTTGCAGCGCTCGGTCGGCAAACCCGTCAAGGAGTTGCACTGATTCACGGCACTCGTGTGCGGTAGGTTCGCGTACCAGATGGTGCTTGCTGAACTCCGTTAGGCCCACGGGTACCACCGACACGGAAATCACTGTAGGCCCCAAGCCATACAGGTCATTTAGGCTCTGGCGCAGGACGTCTCCGTCGTTCAGCCCCGGTTGCAGCACGATTTGAGTGTGGCATCGGATGTCGTGGTTTCCGAAGTCTCTGAGTTGCGTCAAAATGTCGGGGGCGAGGGGATTGCGTAGGAGTCGGCGTCGCAC
Organism: Gemmatimonadota bacterium; assembly: GCA_039589275.1. GTDB lineage: Bacteria > Gemmatimonadota > Gemmatimonadetes > Gemmatimonadales > GWC2-71-9. The sequence goes on from JBDHHP010000002.1 coordinate 73,006, forward strand.
GACGGGGTCAGTCGCGTGCACAGAGACGTATAGCGGGCTGAGGTGGTATTCCTTGATTCGATCTTCGTCAGCCTGCTTCAAGTTTGTCAGGGTCGCGAAGTTCCCGTGTCTGAACGAAAGTCGATAGTCGTCATCGCGAATGTAAAGCGCGTCCCTCATCCCTAGAGGGTTGCCGTCCACAAAGCAGAAATCGCACCGATTTGCGCAACGGCGTACGTGTGGCGGCTCGAGCTCCACCCCAAGTGCGAGCCCCTCCGGCCTCTCAACGTCGTACTCGACGGTCTGTTCCCCGGTGGGGTCCCGGGCGAGCAAGACGAATCGATCCTCGGCGGTGAGGAACTCCCAATCGAGGAAATCGGTGAGTTCCCGTCCGTCCACACTGAGGAGTTCGGTTCCGGGCTTGAGTCCCAGTTCGTAGCCGAGCGATCCCCGCTCAACTCGTGTTACGCGAACCAACTGTACCGCCATCCTCTGGCTGACGTGGATAAGTTGGACTCTCTTAGCTATGAATGAGTTCCAACGAGCGGCTAAAGTTAATTCTCAGCTATGCTCGTGGCTACGAAACCGACTTCAGGAGGGTCAAGCTACGCTGGCAGTTGGCGCACGTCACCTCCGTAGCCTTCGAGTTCCAGCTGAAGATCAAACGTCTGCGGCATTCGGTGTTTGGTGATGGCGATGCGATCTACACGTCTTTACACAGTAGAAAACAGGCTGGTACACCACCCAAGGGGTGCCAGCCTGGCCCGGAGAGCGGGCGACCGGATTCGAACCGGCGACGTCCAGCTTGGGAAGCTGGCATTCTACCCCTGAATTACGCCCGCATTGTCGCATAAGGATACAGCCGCACGAGGCCTGGCGCAAAGGAACTGAAGGACAGTGAAACCGGCGCCCAGCTCAATGCTGGGCGCCGGTAAACAGTCGGTTTTTTTATGAGAGCGATTGGATTGACTACGATCCGACCCTGTAGCGCCAGGCCAAGATCCCGGGCTCTGTCGGCCTGAAGTCAAATCTTGTCGAGCTGCTCGCATCGAGCGCGGCGCCCGCTACAGCATCCGTGGCCACTACGTTGCCAGTCGCGTCTAGGAACTCGAAGGTGATCTCGGGAAAGGTAGTCTGGGATTCGCGGAGGTTTACCACTCTACCCGCGACCAGGTACATACCAGACTCCGGTCGCGCCAAGTCGATGCTGATCTCGTAGGCGAACGAGTCGATCACGTCCATGACGGCCGCGGTAGAGTCATCCATGCCCTGCATCTGATGCGCAGCCGCGAGAATCCTGTATGCTTCGCGATTTTGCGGGTCGACCTCGACCAGGCGGTGGGTTGTCTCGTCCATCTTCCGAAGCGCCTCGTCCCGTTCGGACTGCGGTCGGCTCGCGTCGTCATAGACCGCGAGATACGTATTGGACAGGTTGTACAGGCCATCGCGGTGGAACGGGTTCTTTGCCAGACCGGCCTCGAACGCGGCTAGGGCCCGATCGAACTCGTCCGAGTTGAACAGCTTCACGCCGGCGTTCATGAGGTCGAGATCACTCATGGACTGCGCGTTTGCCAGCACGCTATCAAAGAAGAGGCCAGCGTTTTCGGTGTCGCCGAGGTAAGTGTATGCTTCAGCTATTCCCAGCAATGCCTCGTTGTTAGAAGGATCGATCTCGCGCAGTATCTTGAACCACGCGATCGTCGAGTCATGCTCCTCGATCATCTGATAGAGGATGGCCATATTCTCAACTGACGTGTTGTAGTTGTCCAAATGCGCCGTATCGGCCATGCCGATTTCGGTGACCCTTCCGAAGTAGTACAACGAAGAGTCGATTTCACCTTCCTCACCGAAAACGCTGGCGAGGTAGAACGGTGGAACGTTGGAAGTGGGCCATACGGCGCCGGCGTTGCGGAATTCCAACTTGGCTCCGTCGTTGGCGAAGTTCTGAAGCGAATCAATGCCACGATTGACCGCACGTACGTAGAGAGTCTGCCGATAGTAGTCTATGTCGGGCTGGCACTCCGGCACCGTTTGCTCCACCCTGCTAAACGCAGAGTCGGCACCGATTCCATCATTCTGTAAGACGTAGTACCGACCCAAGAAGTACCAGACGCTGGGATTGTCCACCTGATCGGTCTGAATCGCTTCGACGAGATTACGGTGTGCGTCGGTCAGAAGCTGGTCCCGATTTGCCGGGTCAGCGTCCTCCGTTGCGGCCTTCAGGTACGTCGTGGCGCTCTTGACCAAGAAATGTCCCTGATCCAGCTCACAGGCAGGATTGCGATATTCCTCCGTCTGAGCCGATAGCTCTCCGGCCCCGGCTCCCAGACCAACGGCGACACCCAACACGAAGACCAACCTGTTCATCATTTTCTCCTCTCAATCATCTTCCAAATCGTACAACGGCTAATCTGATAAATCTAGTGCATCTTGGCGCCTTACAAGAACGCTTTGTGCTAGCGTCTCCGCGTCGCGTGCGATATCGATGGCTGGCTCTCCTAGCTGCTCGGCCGCCCGCTGCACATCATCGAATTCGGCTTTTATTCGGGACCCGCGTGGCCCGTATCTTACCTTCACTAATACCCTAAAACCAGGCCGCGGCTCCACTTCCACTGCTTCCCGAACTAGCGTTCGGCGCACTGCAGGCCAGATGCGCACACCGGCCGAGGTCGAGTGAGCAAACAGCGCGTTGGATACGATGTCTGTTTCGCCAGACCGCACCAGGGCCTCAAAATGCATACTCATCCTGCCCTTCTTGCCATGAGTGGGCCACACCTGACAGTCCAGCGCACCTGCGTCTAACACCGCTTGACGTAGCGACTCAACGTACTCCGGGGAGAGATCGTCGATATTGGTCGCCATGATCTCGACCACTCCAGCTTCAGGTGATTGCTCTCCCAGTATGAGTCGCAGTGCATTGGGATACTCGCTGGGGTCCCTAGAGCCTGCACCCCACCCGATGCTGCTCACACGCCAACCGTCGGAGGGCGGGCCGTCTGACAGCACCTTGAGCAGTACAGCTCCCGTAGGAGTCACTGCTTCACCCGTGACAGGTCCGGCGGAGCGAATAGGGACGCCCGCCAGGAGGATGAGAGAGGCCGGTGCGGGCACGGGCAGAGCGCCATGCGCCACACTCACCCAGCCGTTCCCGAGGGTCACAGGGAGATTGTAGACAGCGTCTATACCTAGCCGCTCGAAACCCTCAATGGCTCCGACTATATCCAGGAGCGCATCGGCGGCACCCACCTCATGTAGGTGTACCTCCTGCGGGGCTACACCGTGTACAGAGCCTTCGGCCTGACCCAGGAGTTCGAACGCCTGAGTTGCCTTTCGTTTGGTGGTATCGCTGACGTCAGCGTGCGCGACACGCTCTAGCAACCCGTTGATCGTGTGCCCGTGGCGATGATCGTGATCACCATCCTGCGGCGGAATGAGGAAATCGATCTTGGTAGCGCATACAGAGCAACGGGTCACCTTCTTTATGCGTACGCCTACGTGCGCCAACCCAACCCGTGCAGGCAGACTCTCGAGCCACGACTGTTCCAGCCCTGCGTCCACGAGAGCGCCAAGGGTCATGTCGCCGCTTATGCCGGCGAATGGGTCAATGATTGCGATCCGCATTGTGCTCAAGGGGTGCTAATATCGGCCCACGTTAGCGATAAAGCCACCCAGCGCCTGTATTGAACAGGACCACCGACTCGCCCTTATTGATCTCTCCGCGATCCATCAGAACTTTCAATGCTGCGAGGGTAGCTCCACCCTCAGGGCAAGCGTCAATACCCAATCCGGCCAAGTCACAGGAGCCTTCAGACAGAGCCTCATCGCTCACCGCAACAGCTGATCCGCCAGTATCCTTGAGTCCTCTGAGGATCAGTCTGCCACCCAGCGGGCCTGGTACTCGAAGGCCGAACGCGACTGTCTCCGGGTTGGGCCACGGCTCGGGTCGATCGGCTCCTGCTTCGTACGCTTTGACCACGGGAGCGCATCCGGCGGATTGTACGCTGAAGAGCTTGGGCCGCTGGTCATCGGCAATCCAGCCGGCGTCTCGCAGTTCCCGGAACGCCTTCCACATGCCGATCAGGCCGGTCCCACCCCCGGTGGGGTAGACGATGGAATCGGGCAGCTTCCATCCGAGTTGTTCGGCAATCTCCAAGCCCATCGTCTTCTTCCCCTCGATGCGATACGGCTCGCGCAGCGTGGACATATCGAAGCCTTCGTGCTCACGCGAGTAGGCCTGAGCCAACTTTCCGCAGTCACCGATGTGACCGTCGATCAGCTCCAAGTGCGCTCCAAATACCTCGATCTGTCGCAGAATGGTGTCGGGAGTCGATCGAGGGGCCCAAACGCGAACCGGAATCCCGGCCCGCTTTCCGTAGGCGCTTGTGGCCACGCCGGCGTTGCCTGCAGTGGGTACGGTGAATAAGTTGGCGCCTCCCAGGGCGGCCCTGGTGATCGCAGCCGAGAGTCCGCGCGCCTTGAACGACCCGGTGGCGTTCAGCGCCTCGTCCTTGATCCACAGTCGCTCGAGACCCAGATCCTTGCTCAACTCGGCTGCGGGCACCATCGGTGTCGCACCTTCTCCCAGCGTGACCGGCCGGTCTTCGGCGCGCAGAGGCAGCCACTCGCGGTAGCGCCACATGCACCAAGGCCGCTCCAAGTACTTGGATCTGGTCTTGGGATCGGGGGCCGAGTGATACTGGACCAGCCATGGTGCACCGCATTCACAGACTGTATGTAAGCCGTGGGGCTCTGCAGTTGCATCGCACTCAGAGCACTCCAGATGCCAATGATATCCACTCATTTCTTCACCTGTTCGAGGATTCGTTCAGCCAAGGTCCTTGAGAACCCAGGCAAGGCCGCGATCTCTTCCGGCGTCGCAAGCGATACGGCGGTCAAGCTGCCAAACCGCTCTAATAGTAGTCGACGTCGCTTCTCCCCCACACCCGGTATGTCCAATAGGGCCGACGTAACGGTGCGCTGTTTCCTTCTCTTGCGGTTGTACGTTACTGCGACTCGATGCGCCTCATCTCTGGCGCGTTGTAGCAGTCTGAGCGACGGAGCACGACGGGATATCCTTAGGCTTTCCTTGCGCCCCGGGAGGAAGACTTCCTCATCGCGCTTTGCGAGGCTGGCGATTGGGAGCGACTGCAGGTTCACCTCGGCCATGGCCTGCTGCGCCGCACTCAGCTGGCCCTTGCCTCCGTCAACGACGACGAGGTCTGGAAGTGGCTTCCCTTCATCAACTCTGCGGCGGAAGTAGCGGCACACGACCTCATGGACAGCTGCGAAATCGTCCTGCTGTCCATCACCCTTGATCTTGAAATGACGATATTCACTGCGCTTCGGTCTCCCTCCCTCGAACCAAACGAGAGAGCCGACAGTGTCTGTCCCCTGCGCGGTGGAGATGTCGATGCAGACCAGATTCCGCGGTAGCACCGTAAGCCCCAGATCACGACCCAGCGCGTACACGGGGTCGTCGGCCCGTTCTTCTGTCTCGAACGACTCCAGCCGGAAGCTCTCCAAGGCATGCCGTGCGTTTTGGTCTGTCAGATCCACCAGGTGCTTGTAGGTCCCCCTCTTGGGAGTGCTGAGGCGAGTGTTTTCAAGGATCGTGGCGACCGCAGTTGCCTCATCCGGCTCAAATGGCAGCAATGCTCTTTTGGCGCGGGAAGCCGCTAGTGCATAGTGACGCACCAAATAGGCGCTCAGAATTGCGGAGTCGGGTTCGTTCACCACGTTCTGCAGGAATCGCTGCTCACTTGCCAGTATCTTGCCGTCCCTGACCCGCATGATCACGCAGACGGCGTCGTCGCCATCCCGAGCGAAGCCGATCGAGTCGACGTCGCCCCCTCCCACGAACTGGACGCCTTGAGGCTGTTCCAACTGCTGCATCCATTTGAGTGAATTCCTTATCTCAGCGGCTCGCTCAAAGTCTAGATCGGCCGCCGCCCGCTCCATTCTCTGGCGCAGCCTCGCGCGTACCTCAACGGTCTTCCCTTCCAAGAATGCCACCACGTCGTCGATCATAGACCTGTATGCCGCAACGCTCTGGTACCCCACGCACGGGGCGTGACAACGCTGTATGTGGTAGTCGAGGCAAGGACGGTCGGGTGTTTCGTCCAATAGCCGGTAGTGGCATGACCTCACTGTGAACACCCTGCGAATTACCCTCAGAGTCCGACGCAGAACGGTGACATCAGTGTACGGACCGAAGAAGCGAGCGCCGCCCAGGTCGAGCCGCCGGACCACCAACACGCGCGGCAACGGCTCGCCCAACGTGACGGCGACATAGGGATAGCTCTTGTCATCCCGCAGTTGGATGTTGAAGCGCGGCCGATGCTCCTTGATGAGGTTGTTCTCGAGCAGCAGCGCCTCGGCCTCTGACCGCACGACGATGGTCTCTAGATCTGCCAGTCGACGGACCAACATGCGGTTCTTGGGACTGAACGAATGGTCTCCTGTGAAGTAGCTGCGCACTCTCTGCTTGAGGTGATTCGCCTTGCCCACGTAGAGCACCTTCCCTGCCCCGTCCTTCCAGAGATACACCCCGGGCGCATCTGGCAGTGAGGCGATCTTAGTCGCGACTACGTCGGGAGGTACTTCGGACATGGGAAAGAAGCTAACGGATCACAGACCTGACGAGTTTCTTCGCTTCTGGATTGCCCAGTGCGAGTGTGACGGCCCCATACACCACGCCGAACGCGGCGAGCCCTACTAGCGCGGAGACTGCGACGGGCTGTGTAGCGAGCAGGCTCGCGACCAGTGTTCCCGCACCGGCTGCTAGCACAGAACCGACCCCTACGCTCACGAGCGCACGCGATTCACCGGCACCGGTGATCGGACCGAGTCTAGCCTGCAGACGATGCGAGTTGAGGGTGACGTTGAGACACGCACCCACCGCGGCCCCCAGAGCAATCCCCGCCGGACCCAGGAGCTGCATTAGACCCACCGCAGCAGCGGCCCCCACTACAACGCCCACGGCGGCGATCCGCACAGGTGTCTTGGTATCTCCCAATGCGTAGTGTCCCGATGCCAGCAGCTTGATCGAGGCCTGGGCGGGTACCGCGAGGGCGTACGCGGCAAGCACACCGCCCACCAATGCAGTGTCGGATGCGTCGAACGCACCGGTTTGGAACAGAGCGCCCGCCAACTGCGGGCCCAGGGCCGCGAAAGCGAAGGCGGACGGGAACGCGAAATACGTCACCTGCATTAGCCCGGTCCCGAGACGCGTCCGAAGAACCTCGTTGTCACTTCCGGCCACGTCCCGACTCAGCTCCGGCAGCGCCACGGCTGCGATACTCACGCCGAAGAGCGATACAGGGAGAATCGCGATCAGTTGTGCATATCGCAGCGTGGCCACCGCCCCCGGTGGCAGCAGCGAGGCCAGCTGAGTGTCGACGATGCTGGATATCTGGACGATGCCGGCCCCGAGGATGACTGGAATCCAAGCCCGGATCACCTTGCGCACGCTCTCGAGGCGCCAGTTCAGTCCCCAAGCAACGCGCTTCACCAGGCCGAGAACGGTGGGCAGCTGCACGACGATCTGAAGCAAGGCGCCACCGACCGCTCCCCAAGCGACGGCGATTACCAGGTCTCCCCCTGCTAGATAGCCTCCCAAGGCGAGCAACGTCGCTATCTGAGCGATGTTCCACATCACTGGTGCTGAATACGCCAGGAAGAAGCGCCGATGCGTATTGAGAATGCCCAGACACCATGCAGAGAGGATCAGCGCTCCGGACATTGGGAACATGATTCGGACGAGCAAAACCGTCAGATCGCGCTGGCGGCCCGAGAACCCGGGTGCAGCGAAATCGGTAATCAGCGGCGCTAACACTATGCCCAGCAATGCGGCCAGAGCAGTAATCAGGACGAGCAGAGATGCGATCACGCCCGCTAGGCGTCGTGCGTTCTCTGTCTCACCCCGTTCAATCATGCCCGCATAGACGGGGATGAAGGAGGCCGACAACGTCCCCTCACCCAGCAAGTTCCGAATGACGTTGGGAATCCGCAGGGCGGCGCCAAAGGCATCGGCTTCGATCCCCGTGCCGAAATAGTGTGCGAAAACGCGTTCACGCACGAAGCCGAGGACGCGGGTTAACAGGATGCCCGCCCCGACGCGGGCGGCCATGCGCCCCTGCGACGGGCGCATCTGGTCAGGACTCAGGGGGAGAGGGCTGTTCTTGCGGATCGGATCCATCCGGGTTCCGGAGCAGGCGCTGCACGAACTGAGTCTCGTCGCGGAGAGTCTCGAGCGAGTGCTCCAGACTAGACATCTCTGTCTCGAGAGTCTCGATTCGTCGCACGACGTCGTCCAGTTTCGCTGTGTCGCCCCCGCGCACGAACGTTCTCGCCACAGGCGAATCCAGCACTATCGCGAGGATGGGGATCATCAGAGCGATGAACAGCAAGACGAACCCGAGGATCCAGAACATGCGCAGATACTACCTGTGGCTGGGACTGGTTTCAAGTGCTGCGGCCCAGGTGAAGCACCTGTCCCGAATCCCGTCGAGCAAGTCTTCACCGTATCGTATTAGATACGGCAGCACGTTCAATACGCGCTCTTGGGGCCGTCCCAGCGGGTAGAGATTAACCCGGGCCTTGGCGAGTTGCTCCGCGACCGTTGTATTCTGCTTCTTGAGTTGGCCGACGATCTTCTTCTCCAGATCTCCCAGGCGTCGCAGTGCGTTGTGCTCTTCGGAGCCTATTGGCTTGGCGAGGGTCGGGTCGAGTGTGATAGCTGCACTCGCCAAGCGCTGGTACTCGGCAGAGAGGACGGTGCGGAGCTTAGATATCGCGTCCGCCGCGTCCTCAGGCATCTCATCTCTCACCAGGCGCCCTTCCAGCTGTCCCACTGGAGCGGATAGCTCTGCAGCCGAGATGCCGAACTTGTCGAGCACCTTGAGTATGCGGCGTTCCAGAATCACACCTGCCCATCTGCCAACCAGCTGCTGCGGCTCAACGTTGAGCAGGGCGTATAGAGGGTCCGCCTGCGGCAGGTACGCCAGTTCCCCGGGGCCGGCGACATAGGCAAGAGTGGGTAGCATCCCGGCCTGGATCACCGGTCTCAGGAGTACGTTGGGTGACAGGCTCATGGGCTCGTTCAATGCGATTTCCTCGAGCTGCGCGACCGAGTACTGCTCGCCTGATCGTCGGGTCCGGAAGGAACCAGCATCCATGACCAGTCGGTCGCGTCCGAGCTCAGCCTCGAGCATGACAGTCGTCGTGCCCGTTCCCACCTTTATCGGCGCCGGCCGGTCGGCATCGCGAAGCTGCGCTGCTCTCTGGTCGAGCGCAGCTTCGGCATCTGCCGCCCGGTGGATGGCGCGCAATACGAGTGGCGCCGCAACCCGTTTTGCCGCGAGGTGGTAAGGCCGGAATACGAGCAGGCCGAACCGGCCGAGCATCTCAGAGAGCATGCCGGAGAAGGCGGTGGCTACGTCTGCGTCCGGCCTGTAGTGCCGCTTCACCAACTCCAACACGACGTCCTTGAACTCGGTATCGGGTGTCGCTGCAACCAGCGACTGCAGCGCCGTCGCGACTGCTTCACCGAGCGGCTCCCGGTACATGGGCCGCGCCGGCGCATCACTCGCTCGCTCGCTCAGTGTGAGCGATTCGATGTCGTTCCTCACCGTCAGGATGTTGGCTCTGCTCGATTCTACGAAATCGTGGTCGTCGCCTGCGACCCAGAAAACCGGGACCACAGGCTCACCCAGCTGTGTCTCCAGCTGTCGCGCAAGTGCGATGGCTGCCATCGCCTTATGCACAGTGTACAACGGGCCGGTGAACAACCCGGGTTGTTGCCCTGTTGTGACGCACAGAGCCTGCTGCTTGAACAACCGGTGCAGGTTGTTCTTTGCCGCACCAGCAGCCAAGAACGCAGGCTCCAGTTCTGGGTCGACGGCGAGCCCGCGTCGGCCCGCTAGTCTCGCCGACGTCAGCCGCGGCGCAGCGACGTCTTCGAGCGTGTCGATTTGCGGCGTCACGGTCGCTCCGCCATCAGGATGATGCGGGGACTGCGTGGGGTCAGCGCGCTGGCATCGTAATCGCCGAATCTGGTGGTTACGCGGAGCCCGGCTTCGTTCATCAATCGTTCCAGATCGGATTCCCGGAACAATCGGACTCGCTCCACAAACTTGCGGCCGTCATCGATCAAATGCATCTCCTTGACCACGAAGTCGCTGTCATCGGTAATGTGGCGATCGATGATCACTCGTTGCCCCCCGACGGCTCGTTCCTCGTGCTCCACCAGCGACTCTTCCAGGTCTGTCGAGTTGAAGAAGTCGAGGACGAACATACCACCCGGCTTCAGCACGCTAGACACGTCCATCATCACCAATTGATGTTGGGCGTCATCTGCGAAATACCCGAAGCTGGTAAAGAGATTGACCACTACATCGAACGTGGCAGGTGCAAATGGTAGCCGGCGCATATCACCCCTGACAACTAGTAGTGGCCTGTCACCGCGGTGCCGGGCGCGGCTAAGCAGTGGCAGGGACAAATCGAATCCAACTACGGATGCACCTAGGCGACGCAGTGCAATAGCGTGGCGTCCTGGGCCGCAGGCGAGATCCAACACCCGTGCTCCTTCGAGGACCGCGTGCTCCGCGATTAGTGCGATGGCCTGGGCTGCATCTTCCTCATCTCGATGTGGGTAGAGCTTTAGATAAGCCTCACCGAACCACTGTTCGAACCACTCAGTCACTGTTCAACCACCCTTGTGGTAAGGTTCGCCTTTGAGGATGGTGCAGGCGCGGTACAGCTGCTCCAATAGAACCAATCGTGCCAACTCGTGAGGCAGGGTCATCGCCGAGAGGCTGAGTTGAATATCAGATGAATCCAAGACGGACTGGGCAAGGCCGTGTGCACCGCCAATGACGAACGAGGCATCCCTTCCCTCCAGCTGTAATCTATCCAGCCGCGTCGCAAAGCCGGTACTGCTCATGCGCGTTCCGGTCCTGGTCAACGCAAAGACCAGTGTGTCTCTTCGCACGGCCTTACTGATTACCTCACTCTCGAACTCACGTGCAGCTACTGCATCGCGGTCGCGTCTGCCCGCATCCTTCACCTCCCGCACTTCCAACCGTAGGTATCGCCGGATGCGGCCTTGATACTCCTCACACGCGCTGCGAATTGCTGGATTTCTCACATGTCCCACGGCCACCAGTTGAGCAATCATCGCCCGATCGGGGCCGCAACCGAATCGAGTGCTGCAGTGATCAAATCAGCACCACCTTCCCACCGTAAGCTCAGATCAGCGACCAGAGGCTCGGATTCGTCTCTTGGCCAAATGGTACGTAGCTTTCCGGCGTCCTTTTCGGTTGTCACGATACGATCCGCGGTCTTCCCGGCACGGATAATCCGGTCTACGTCCTTACGAGTGAACGCGTGATGGTCCTCCCAACACATCACTGCAACCGACGCTCCCAGGCTACGACACTGAGCTGCAAGGGAATCAGGATCACCGATGCCTGTAGCGACGACCGCGCGAGCACCTCGAATCTCGTCCGTTCCTAGTCGGACGTCACTGAACATACCCCTGAAACCTGCGATGCCCAGGTGCGCGATTGCCACCGTATCGTTTCTCAGGAAGCGGACCACACGTTTGCGTGCCGTGTCGGCCAGCGAAGAGTTGGCGTGCTTACGGGTCACGATTACCAGGTCGGCTCGGTTCAACGCTTGCCAGCCCTCGCGCCACGGACCGGCCGGCAGGATTCGAGGTACCTTGTTTAGCGGCTCGGCGCTCACCACGGCCACATTGAGATCGCGTGCCACGTCGATCCGTTGGTAGGCGTCATCCAGTACCAGGATTTCTGCGCCGTCCGCGATGGCGTCTCGAGCGCCTCGAATTCGGTCGGGATTCTCCACCACCACAGCCTCTGGTACGAGCTGCCGATGAACATCCCCTTCGTCCCCGCCATAGCCGCGCAGCAGGATGCCAGGTCTCAAACCCCGTCGGCTATAGTAGCCGGCAATCCAACTGGCGACGGGCGTCTTACCTGATCCGCCCACAGTGAGGTTCCCGACCGCTACTGACGGTGCCGGCAGCGCTCTGCACCGTAGCAGCCCTTTGCGGTAAGCTCCTACTCGGGTGGCCGATACGGCGCGGTAGGCGAGTGAAGCCGGAATGAGCGCCGTTCGCACGAGCCGCGCAGCGAGTTGTTGTTCACTCCACAGCCAACGCGTTACCGGCATTCGGCCTCACGCTGCGCATCTTCTAGGCGGCTCTCCAGCAGATCGACGGGCGAATCGTCCAAGCGTTCGCCGCCGGGCTGAGTGAGGGGATTACCATAGACAACGCGAACGCGTGAAAAAGGGCGCGGAACAGCGAATCGATCCCATGATCTGAAGCGCCACTCAAGGGACGCTGACGCTCCGACTGGAACGATTGCAGCTCCCCCAAGCAGAGCGGCCGCGAGGGTGCCTGGTTTCGCCTTTCTTGCTGGCCCTCTCGGTCCGTCCGGAGTGAACGCAACATCACCCCCATCCGCCAACGTGCGCACAATACCGCGCAGTCCTGCCACGCCTCCCCGCGTGGTCGAGCCGCGGACTGCTCTGTATCCCCAAAGCTGTGCCGCTCGCGCCAAGTGCCCGCCGTCAGCGTGCGCGCTGACGAGCAGGGTGATTCCTTCGCCTCTCCTGTGCCACAGGGGTGCCAGCAGGTGCGCGTGCCAGACCGCGAAGATGATGGGTGTCCCGCCCTTTCTGAGCCGCGCAACACGATCATCTCCAATCACTTCCATACGCCACGTGTGCGCGATCGCCTGTGCTGCGGTTCCGACAATCAACGTGGGAATCGCAATCACGAGGCAGCCAATTGCAGAGCCATCTCCGCTACTCTGAGCCCCGCGCCCGGGGTGCCGAGTTGTCTGCGCACCCCGGCGAGGCGTTCGCGTTGCCGTGACGCTTCCTCTCCTTCCCGGTCCAGCAGTGGACGCAGCGCATCCGCGAGCGCTGCAGGTGTGGCAGCGTTCTGAATGAACTCGGGAGCCGCGTCCTGTTCTGACAGTAGATTGACCAAGCCCACTCTGCCAACGCGCACCGCGCGGCGCGCCACGGCATATGTGAGGGAGTGCATTCGGTAGGCGATGACCAGCGGCGTGTCGGCTAGAGCGGCCTCGAGCGTAGTCGTGCCTGACTTAGTCAACACAACGTCGCATGCGGCAAGGAGGTCCTGCTGGCGGTCGTACCAGATCACGACGTCATTCCTTTCCGGATACGAACCTGCTGCGGTACCCGCAACAACGACCTTGATACCCGGCACGGTCTGCCTGAGCAGATCACTGGCTTTTCTGAACGTCGGCCAATGGCGACCGATCTCAGATGAACGGCTACCCGGAAAAAGCCCCAGGAGAACGCTTGACGGTGTCACACCCAGCTCATTTCGCAGTGCAGTGCGTCCGCAACTCTCCCCTCGGTCCAACAAGGGGTGGCCGACGAATCTGGCTTCGATCCCGCGGTCCTTGAAGAACTGTTCCTCGAACGGAAGCACAACCGCCATCGCACGCACGTTCTTGCGAAGCAAACGAACGCGCCACGCTCCCCAGGCCCACATCTGGGGAGCAACGTAGTAGAGCACGGGTACTCCGCACGCAGCAGCAGCAGCAGCCACGCTCATATGAAAGCCGGGATAGTCCACGAGGACCGCGACCGAGTAGCGCCCAGCGGTGAACTGCCGCCTGAGCTGAAGCAACAGGCGTACATGCCGAGGAAGCGAGTGCGCCGCTTCGAACAGTCCCATGGCGGCGAGCCGGTCTATCGGATGTACGATTGTCGCACCAGCCCGAGCCATCGAAGCCCCTCCCACGCCGTCCACCTGAACGTCGGGAGCCAATTTGCGAACCGCAGATACGACATTGGCCGCGTGCATCTCGCCCGACGGCTCCGGGGCAGACACGAGAATTCGTGTCAGGCCAGCACCCCCCGTTCCGATGAGGCCACGAAATCGATGAGTCGCTGCACTTCGGGTACTCCGCGCATCTCCTGCCGCAACCGCTCTGCAGCCTCGGTCCGGGGGAGATCCGAATTGAACAGAAGCCGATAGGCGTGCTTCAGCGCCAGTCGGACCTCCGCACTGAACCCCGCGCGCGTGAGGCCAATGACGTTTATGCCGTAGAGCTTGTATGGGTTTCCTGCCGCTCTGGTGTAGGGTGGCACGTCCTGCGGGAGACGCGATCCGCCACCAATCATCGCGTGGGTGCCGATTCTGACGAATTGGTGTACGGGGGTAGACCCACCCAGAGTTGCGTATTCCTCTACGTAGACGTGTCCCGCAAGCTGGACTGCATTTGCGATAACCACGCCATTCTCGATCACGCAATCGTGTGCCACGTGCACGTAGGTCATGAGAAAACACCCGCGGCCGATCGACGTCGTGCCGCGGGCTCCGGTTCCGCGATTGAGTGTGGAGTAGTCGCGGATGACGGTCTCATCTCCAATCTCGAGCCAGGTCTCCTCGTGATGGTACTTCCTGTCCTGTGGCTCGCCGCCGAGAACTGACCCGACTCCTATTGAACACCCAGCTCCGATCCTCGTATTGCACACTATCACTGAGTGCGGACCGATGCTCGTTGTTTCGCCGATTCTGACTCGCGGGCCGATCACCGCGTACGGTCCCACTGAAACATCTGGCGCCAAATCCGCAAGTGGATCTACTATGGCGGTTGAGTGAATCTGTAGTGTCATTTGTCGATGATACGCGCCATCATCTCCGCCTCTGCAACCCGCTCTCCGTCTACGTAACCTATGCCGCGCATCTGACAGTTCCTGCCGCGGAAATGCAGCAGGTCGAGTTCGAATCGTAATTGGTCTCCAGGGATGACGGGACGGCGGAATTTGACGTTGTTGATGCCCATGAAGTACACAACCTTGTCCTCTGGCTTTTCGACCGAGCCCATGAGCAACATCCCCCCAACCTGGCCCATTGCCTCGATGATCAACACGCCGGGCATGACTGGGTGCTCGGGAAAATGTCCCTGAAAGAACGGCTCGTTCATTGTCACGTTCTTTATCCCAACGATCCGCTTGCCTTCCTCCAGCTCCACGATCCGGTCAACCAAGAGCATCGGATATCTGTGCGGGATCACACCGAGGATTTCCTGAATGCCCATCACTGGTGGCACCTTGAACCCGGCAGTGCGCCGAATTGCCCTGACCAAAGCAACGTTGCCCTTGTGACTTGGTCGGCGTGCAACTACGTCTCCGATGAACCTGCCGCTGAGTAGCGCCAGGTCTCCCAGCAAGTCTACGGCCTTGTGGCGCACGAACTCATCGGGCCATCTGAGTTCGGTGTCGATCACACCATCTTCCGACAGCACGACGACGTTGGCGGTGTTGACGCCCCTACCGAGCCCTCGCGCGGCAATCTCATTCGCCTCAGACTCAAAGCCGAACGTCCGGGCTGCAGCGAGCGAGCTGGAAAAGCTCTTGGGCGTGATGTGAAAACAACCCGACTGATTGCCGATCAGAGGGTGATCAGACTCGATCGTCACGGTCAATCGCAACGAGTCGCCTGGAGCCACTATGTAGCGAGCGTCACCCTCACACACCGTAAATGGACTGTGGATTCGATACTCTGACGGCTGTCCGGCGACGTTGTTGACACCAGCCTCCGCTAGAGCCTCGAAGTAAGGGGCGGCGCTGCCATCCATTGCGGGAAGTTCAGGCCCATCAACCGCAATCGAGATATCATCTAGGCCATGAGCTGCTACTGCGGCGAGAACATGCTCTACGGTCTCGATCGGCGCTTCGGTCGTGCCGATACTCGTCCGGCGATCGGCTTCGAGCACATTGTCAACAATGGCTATGACCGACGGGGCTCCAGGTAGATCAGCGCGACTGAACACTACGCCGGCGCCGGGCTTGCCGGGTCCAAGCTCGACTGTGGTGTCAGCTCCCGTGTGCAGACCGAGACCATTCAGTTCCACTGTACCGGATAGAGAACGCCTGTTGTTGCTCATCTCTGTGTCTCTACGATCCGTTCCAAGTAGGGTGTGATGCGCGCGAGTCGTTTGAGAGCGGCTGCCTGTCGCAGGACGTCGCGGTGAGGTCGAGCCGGATAGCCGGACACCGTGCTCCCAGCGGCAACGTCGCCGATCACGCCGGCTTGAGCGGCGATCTTGGCAGCGCGACCGACGGCGAGATGACCCGCCAGGCCTGCCTGACCCGCAATCATCACGTCGTCCTCTATAATGGTGCTTCCGGCCAAGCCCACTTGCGCCATGATCAAGCAGCGCTCGCCAATGCGGACGTTATGTGCTACCTGGACCAGATTGTCAATCTTGGTGCCGGCCCCGATCACGGTATCGCCGATGCTACCACGATCGACGGTGCTATTCGCACCGATCTCGACATCATCCTCTACATAGCAGCCACCCACGTGACTCACATGTAGATGCCCAGCCGATCCTTGCGAAGCAAACGCGAAGCCGGGAGTGCCCACGCGTGCACCGGGTTTCAGTGTCACCCGATTACCGAGGTGCGTGCCACCACACACGATCGCATGGGAGCCTATCCGACACTGGTCTCCGAGTTGCGCCCCTGTCTCGACAACCGCGAAGGGGCTGATTTCGCAGCCCTCTCCAAGCTCTACCCGCGGGCCCAGCAGTGCGCTTGGTCCAATCGAGATGCGTCCCTGCCAACAGACGCCACGCCCAATTACCGCGGTGGGGTGCACACCCCAGATTGGCGCAGGTGGTGGGTGCATTTCCGTGAGGACTCGGGCAAGAGCCGTGTATGGATCGTCGACGACGATGAACGTCTTGGGCCCGGTAGCCACATTGCCGAACCTGGAAGTGATCAAAACCGCACCCGCGTTGCTGCGTTCAAGGTACGGTAGGTATCTGGAGGAAACAAGAAAAGACAGATCGCCGGGACCCGCTCGTTCGAGTGAGGCGACCCCGGCGATCTCGACATCGCTCCGGCCGACCAACCGCCCTCGTACGAGGTCGGCGACCTGGCCGGCCGTCAGCTGTCTGTTTGGAGTCACGCGCTGCTTATTGACCCCCTGCAGCGCGGACTCTCGTTACCACCAGTTGCGTGAGATTGAGGGTAGGGTCAGCTGATAGTACGCCGCTCGTAGGGCTCGCCACGTCGAAGATGATCGCCAGGTTCCGCTCCGCGCGAATGCCGTCTATCACCGCCTGAATCCGCTGCTGCAGTGGCGCGACCAGTTCCTGCTCGCGCTGGCCCGCTCGCTGCTGGAGTTCCTGTGCGCGCGTGTTGTAGCGCTCCTGCAACCGGCGCAGCTCCTCCATCTTTTCTTCTCGAGCGGCTGGACTCAACACGATCGATTGCTGATCGAACGCGCTCACCGCAGAGTCGAGCTCTGTCCGCAGCGTCTCGATCTCACGCTGATACACCTGCATCTCAGCGCGCATGATTGAGTCTGCCGCTTCGTAACCGGGTGTCTGCCGCAGAATGACCTCCGAGTTGACGTACGCAAGGCCGCCGCCTTGCTGTATCTCGCCGCTCGAGGCTGGTAACGCCGCAACACCAACGACCAAAATCAATGCAACTGATGCAACTGCTGCCCAACGGCCCATCTTACGCTCCCAGTACACGTGAATTGTTCTCTGCCTCTACATACTTCTATATGCGATTCTAGAAGATGTTCCCTAGTTTGAAGTGGAACTTCCAGCCGGGATCCGGGTTGCCCAGAAGGTCCACTTTGTCGAATCCATAAGCCCAATCCAATCCGATCGGCCCCATTGGTGACAGAAGACTCACACCAATACCGGCGCCACGGAACACCTTGCCCGGATTGTACTCACTCGGCTTGCTCCAGACGTTTCCGGCATCAAAGAAAGTGTGGAAATAGAGGGCCTGGCTTATTCGCATACCGAGTTCCGCGCTGAGCACCTGATAGGCGCCGCCAAACGCGTCGACCGTGTTTGCTCTGAATCCTGAGGAGGTCGGGTCAAAACCGTTTGGCGTTACTGAGAACTCCTCGTATCCGCGTAGCGGGATGCCGAACTGAATGCCGCCCATCGAGAACAGCTGTCTGAAGTGAGGCCCAACGTCGCCCCATACGAAGCCGGCCTTGGCCGTCATTCCGAACACGAACTCGATGCCGGCTGCGCCGAGTTCCTGGCTCCCACCAAGCTGCCCCAGCGGCGCATACCAGCGACCCTCTAGAGTTGATCGCCTGAAGTTGCCGCTGCCACCCAGAGGACCGCCGTTGACCGAGAACATTGACTGATAAAGACTGCCGCCTGTCGCAAACGGTAAGCCAATCCGGGTATCCCGGACGATGCTCATCGAGACCGACGAAAGCGTGCAGTTTTCGCAAACGTAGCGCGACCTCAGGGTCGGTGAATCATATTGACTCTGTTCCAAAGCGTAGGACAACAGCAGCCGAGTGAAGCGCGACCCCAATAGTGGAAATCCGAACTGGATCCGCGCTCCACGGGATCTAATCCGACCCAAATCAGCGACAGTATAGCGCAGTCGAGAGTTGTGAAGTGTGAGGCTTCCCGACATCATGCTTCCGCGTAGAGCCGGATCACTGTAGGTGATGTTTAGGTCGTTGATGTTGCGACCGAACTGCCACTGGAACTGCACGCGCTTGCCGCGTCCGAACAGGTTCGGCTCGTCCAGGCCGATGAACCCGCCAACGCCCACACCCTGCCCAACGGAAGCACCAAAATTCACGTTGCCCGTGTGCCGCTCATCCACGGTAAAGACCACGTCAACGTCACCTCGCTGGTTCGCCGGCTCCACCTGCGGTACCGGCATGGGTTGTTCGAAGAACCCGAGATTCGAGATGTTTTGGTAAGATCGGATGAGTGCTTCCTGTCGGAAGACGTCACCCGGGATCATGTGGATCACCCGCCTAATGACGTCCTCGTGTGTCACGGAGTTGCCGCGGATAATCACCTTGTTGACAATTGCAGGTGAGCCCTCCACGATCTGCCATCGTAGATCGACTATCGACTTGCCGTCTTCTCTGACACGCTTGGTGAAGGGGCCATCTACTTGCGCGTAGATGTAACCCTCGTTGGCATACGTTTGACTGACTAGTTGAGTGGCTTCTTGCCACTCGAGCTCATCGAACACCGCGGGTCCAGTCTCGAGGCCACCCAACCCCAAGAAGCCGGTCTGCCTAATTCCAAAAGGATATAAGGTCTCGAGCTGCTCAGCTGTGAAATGGCGGTTTCCTATGATCTCGAAGCTCCCGACTTCGTATTCCTCTCCCTCATTCACTTGCATGAGCAACGTGGCCTTGCCCGACTCGTCGTCGACGATCAGGGTATCACTCAGTACCTGAAAGTCGATGAGCCCTTCGGATCCGTAGAACTCGGGGAGTCCCTCCCGAATATCGCGGTCGAGTTTTTCCTCGTCGTACTCCCCCTTCTTCCACCACCAAAAACCCTCCGGACCCGTGTCCATCCGACCGACCACGTTTCCATCTTCAAACCGCTCATTGCCTTCCACGACCACTTGGCTGATTGATACGCGACGACCCTCTTCGATGTCGAAGGTTACGCTGAGGGTGCCGTCGTCTTCGACGGACTCATGCAGCGTGACAGTGGAGAGGTAGAAACCCTGTTCACGGTAGAGAGAATCGATGGACGCGCGTGAGCGGGCGGCTGCGGCGGGGTCGTAAGGCCGCCCCTCCAGCAATCGGACCCGACCCCGTACCTGTCGCTCGCTCAGCTCACCCACCCCCGATACGGCCCAGCGGCCCAGCATGGGTCGCTCCTCGACCTCGATTATGAGGAGCTGACCGGCGTTCACTTGGGTTTGGTAAATGCTGACGTCAGATACCTGCCCTGTGGCATAGAGGTTTTCGATGGCCGTTTGCAGTTCCCGGGGGCAAACCTCCTGACTGGCGGTTAGACCGGACCGCGAGATGACAGTGGCAGGGGTGAGGCGGACAGCGCCCTGCACGTCGATGCTGTCGATTACGACACACCCTCGCCCCTGCCCGTGGGCCACGGTCCCCGCAAGGAGAGCCAACAGAACAGCCACTACGACCGGTCTCACGCTAGGCCTTGCTCCGAGACAGGGACTTGAAGCTGAGCTTCTCTCCGTCAGGGTCAACGTCGATCTCGACCTCGTCACCTGTCGAGAAGTCGCCCATCAGGATCCGATCAGACAGCGGATCTTCTATGTAGCGCTGAATCGCACGCTTCAGCGGCCGGGCTCCGAAGTGCTCGTCGTAACCGTGGTCTACAAGGAACCCCGTGGCCGCCTCGGTCCTCGTCAGCGAGATACCTTCGTCGGTGAGGCGTTCGCCCAATTCGCGGAACAGGATTCCCACGATTGCAGCCATGTGCTCTCGCGTGAGCGGATGGAACACTATGATGTCATCCAGGCGATTCAAGAACTCCGGATTGAAGACGCGATCGATTTCATCCTTCACCTTTTCCGACATGCGCTCGAAGCTCTGTTCGGCGTCCTCCTGGGTGAATCCGAGCGCCTTGCCCTTGGTGATATCGCGCCCGCCGACGTTAGACGTCATTATCACTACCGTGTTCTTGAAGTCGATGAGCCGCCCGTAGTTGTCTGTCAGGTGCCCTTCGTCCAACACCTGTAGCAGTATGTTGAACACATCGGGGTGTGCCTTTTCGATCTCATCCAGCAGAACAACAGAGTAGGGCTTACGCCTTACCGCCTTGGTGAGTGCGCCTGAATCCTCGTAACCCACGTATCCAGGGGGAGCGCCAATTAGGCGACTCACGCTGAATTTCTCCATGTACTCCGACATGTCGACGCGAATCAGCGCCTGGTCGTCGGCGAACAGGAACCGCGCCAGGGCCCGAGCGAGCTCGGTCTTACCCACCCCGGTGGGCCCGCTGAAAATGAATGTGCCGATCGGGCGATGAGGGTCCTTGAGGCCGGCCCGAGAGCGCCGAATCGCCTTCGATATTGCCTCAATCGCCTGCTCCTGTCCCACGACGTACTTATGCAGCTCATCTTCCATGCGGAGCAGTCTCTGTGTCTCCGCCTCTTGGAGTCGAGTCACCGGGATTCCAGTCCACCGCGACACGATGAAGGAGACCTCTTCCTCGCTGATAGTCGGCCGATGCGACTGTCGCTCCTTCTCCCACTCCTCTTGGCGCCGCCGGATCTCCGACTGAAGCTCTCGTTCCTGGTCACGCAAGGCGGCAGCGCGCTCGAAGTTCTGGTCGCGTACCGCCTCTTCCTTTTCGTGGTTGATCGACTCCAGCTTAGCCTTCAACTCACCGACCTCCGGTGGCGGAACCTGTGCCGCAAGCCGGGCGCGAGCACTGGCCTCGTCGATGACGTCGATGGCTTTGTCCGGCAAGAAGCGGTCTGTGATATACCTGTCTGCGAGCCGGCTTGAGGCCTGTAGCGTGGCGTCAGGGATCGACACTTTGTGGTGGTCCTCGTACCTGGATCGCAGACCCTTCAGGATCTCGAAGGTCTCTTCGATTGTCGGAGGCTCTACGATCACGGTCTGGAATCGCCTTTCCAGAGCACCATCCTTCTCGATGTATTTGCGGTACTCGTTCAGCGTGGAAGCGCCCACGCACTGCAACTCGCCACGGGCCAGTGCGGGCTTCAGCATATTAGATGCATCAATGGCGCCTTCCGCCGCACCCGCGCCAACCAGAGTGTGGAGCTCGTCGATGAAGAGAACCACGTTCTTGTTCGAAGCGATCTCGTTCATGACCGCCTTGAGGCGCTCTTCGAACTGACCGCGGTATTTCGTGCCCGCAATGACCGCTGCCATGTCGAGCGCGAGAACTCGATGAGTCCTCAGAGATTCGGGCGCATTTCCGGCTGCGATGAGCTGTGCCAGTCCCTCGACGATCGCCGTCTTGCCAACACCGGCCTCGCCAATCAACACTGGGTTGTTCTTTTTGCGGCGGGATAGCACCTCGATTACTCGCTCGATCTCGCTGACGCGGCCAATGGTGGGGTCAAGCTGCCCGTCGCCCGCCAGTGCCGTGAGGTCGCGACAAAAGTGGTCCAGCGCCGGCGTCTTGGACTTCTTCTCAGGACGTGGTACTGCTGTGCCCTGTGCGCCCCCGGCGCCTTTCGATGCCGCCGGCATATCGCTGCCCAGCAGGCGCAGAGTCTCGGCCCGGGCTTGTTCTAAGTTCACTCCTGAGTCCGTCAGGACCTGCGCCGCGATGCCCTTCTCCTCCCTGAGCAATCCAAGCAACAGATGCTCGGTCCCGACGTAGGAGTGATTCAGCTCGCGCGCCTCACTCATGGCCAATTCCAGCACCTTCTTGGCCCGTGAGGTATACGGTAGATCCGGCCCTTCGGGTGCAGGTGCCTTGCCCTTCTTGACCGTCTCCTCAATGCGTTGCTGGATCTCGTCCAGATCTACGTTGAGGTTGGTGAGAACGGCGGCAGCCACGCCCTCGCCCTCGCGGATCAATCCCAGCAGAATGTGCTCAGTTCCCACATACTCGTGGTGGAGACGAGCGGCCTCCTCGCGCGCCATCTGCAGGACTTTTCTGACTCGATCAGTGAAGTTGTACCCGTTCATGCTCTCACTCGGATATCTGCCAAGAGACAAAGACTCACGTCGAAGCTCGCTCCGCGTCGGATTCCAGCTCGCGCCGTACGAAGTCGGCTCGCAACATCGATTGGTTCGATTCAGGAGCCGGTCGGTCCCCCGCCACGGTCAGGTGTGCGGGTTGGGTGAATACCAGCAACTTATTCAAAGTATATACACTTACGTCTTTGATCAGGTTCAATCCCACTCCCAGACGCACCCCGCTCAGCAGGTTCATATTCTCGTCGAACGACAGGCTACGGGCATAGCGCAGCAAACCGTAGGCACGCCAGACCTTGTCAGCCATCACGGCTGCAGCGTCGCGCTCCAATACCTGCCGGGCCTGAACCTCGTACTCGATCACCCGCCGCACGAGCTTGCCAAGATGGTCCAGCAACTCCTCCTCGGACTTCCCGAGAGTGGTCTGATTGGAGAGCTGGAAGAAGTTGCCCACAACTTCACTGCCCTCGCCGTACAGCCCCCTAAAGGTAAGGCCAACCTGAGCCAAACCTTGCAACACCTTTGCTATTTCCTTGGTCAGCACCAGGCCGGGCAGATGTATGAGCACAGAGGCGCGTAGTCCCGTCCCGGCGTTTGTCGGACAGGACGTTAGGTAGCCGAATTCGGGGTGGAATGCGAAGGACAGCCGCGAACCGAGATCCGTATCGAGTCGTTCCAAGTCGGCATAAGCCTCGAGGAGCGCCAACCCCGAGCGGAGGCTCTGAAGCCTCAGATGATCCTCCTCGTTGATCATTATGCCGAGGATACCATCTGTGAGCAGCGCCGCGCTACTTCGCGCCTCGGCATCGCCGTTCAAGGCCGCCAGTTCTTTCGAAACCAGATGGCGTTCGTGCAGTAGCTGCCTGCTGTGTCCGTCCAGCTCATTGAGTCTGAACAGTGTGGCATCGCTCAGCCGTTCGGTTCCCTCGACCGCGTCAATCACACGGTCGAGTATCGCGGCTCGATCCTCTGCTCGGGTCCGCACGGTGAACGGCAGACCTTGGAGGTTGCGTGCCAGGCGGACCCGGGTGGACAGCACGATCCCGCTCTCTGGACCGCTCGCGTCCAGCCACGACACCCCGCCGTCGCGCAGCAGGCTCAGATCGAGACTCATTCCAGGGCCCTCAGTCGGTCCCTCAGCTCAGCGGCCAGTTCGAAGTTCTCGGCCTCCACCGCCGCCGCGAGTTGGCGCCGCATCTCGGATGCGCCGTGATCCGTGGAGCCTGCACTAGCCTCCCCTGGGGTCAAATAAACCTCGCCAACGTGCTTGCTCGAGCCGTGCAAACGGCGCAGCAGCGTCCGAAGGTGCGATTCAAACGTCTCGTAGCAGTGGGGGCACCCCAACCGACCGCTGTTTCGGAAATCTTGCAGTGTGGCCCCGCAGAACCCGCACGCTTCGGCGGTGCCTCCCGGCGGCAGATGCGCGGCCACACCTTTGCCCATCGATGCCAGGAAATCCGAGAGAGGAAATTTCGCGACGTTGGCTCCGGTCTGAACGCCCTTTTCGGCCGCGCATTGTGGACACAGATGCAGCGTCGTCACCGAGTTGTCGACGATCTGCGTCAAGTGAACCGCAGCTTCCCGCTCATGACAGTTGTCGCACTGCATTAGGGCAACACCTCTGCCGAATCTATGGGCTGTAGCACGCCGTTCTCCAGCAGCAACACTCGGTCGGCCCGCTGGGCCAGTTGCGCATTGTGGGTAACGACCACCAGGGCCGTCTCCAGGTTGCGTGCCAGGCCGAATAGCAAGTCGTGCAGCTTTTCACTGTTGGCATTGTCGAGGTTGCCACTCGGTTCGTCGGCCAGCACAACACGCGGATCGTGTACGAGGGCGCGAGCCACGGCACAGCGCTGCTGTTCACCGCCACTGAGCGCAGCCGGCCGGTGCGTCATCCGCCCTGCCAAGCCTACTTCTGCGAGTATTTGCTCGGCCCTGCTGCAAGCCTCCTGTTCTTCCCAGCCGGCGATCAGCAGTGGCATCATGGCATTCTCGAGAGCCGTGAACTCTCGCAACAAGTGGTGGAACTGGAACACGAATCCAACCATGCGGTTCCGCATATCGTCCCGTTCTGCCTCGGACAGGCCGGCGTATGAGCGCCCCTCCATGAGAACGTCCCCTGCCGTCGGCTCATCGAGCGCCCCGAGCAGATGCAGCAGCGTACTCTTGCCGGATCCGCTTGCACCCACGATCGCCACCACCTCACCTCGGCTCACGGTCAGATCAACGTGACTCAACACTTGAAGCACGGAGCCGTCTCCACCCCGGTAGACCTTCCTGATCGCATGCGCTTCAAGCACCGAGCTCATTCATACCTTATCGCGTCGACTGGGTGCAGTGTAGCAGCCTGTCGTGCCGGATAAATGGTTGCCAGCGTTGCCACAAGAACGCTGGCCACGATGATCGTGATCAGATCAACCGGATCTACTCGCACCGGGAGGTGGTCGATGAAATAGACCGCCGGATTCAGATCGATGATCTGCCGACTGTCCACCAGATGGCCCACGAGTAGACCCAGAGCGGTCCCCAGCGTTGTACCCACGACACCAATCACGGCTCCCTGAAGTACGAACGCCCGGCGGATGACTCTTTTGGGCAGTCCCATCGCCCGGAGAATCCCGATCTCTCGGGTCTTGTCACGCACCACCATGGTCAGCGTGCTCACTATGTTGAACGCCGCGACAATGACAATGAGTAGCAGGACTAAACCCATCCCGAGCTTCTCCAGCTGTAGAGCCGAGAACAGGCTCGCGTTCTGGCTCTGCCAATCGAATGCCCTGCGAGGGTAGCCGAGCATTTCCTCCAGTTCAGCGCCCACCTGCCGAGCCACCCATGGGTCCCGCAGTCGTACCTCGACACCCGTGACAGCGCTGTCCAGCCCGGCGAATTGCTGAGCTATATTACGGGGCAGTAAGGCGTACGCGTTGTCGTACTCGTACATCCCGGTTCTGAAGTGTCCGGTCACCTCGAAGGTCCACCAACGTGGGACATACGCACCAACAGAAGGGTTGAAGCTGCTACCCACAGGCGAGATCACTGAGACAACATCACCGGGGTAGGCCGAGAGCCGCTCTCCGAGCCGGTAACCCAGGATGATTCCTCCCTGAACAGTGTCGCTCTCGGTTCGGAACGAAAGATCTCCCGTGAGGAAGTGGCTGGGTAGCGACGTGACCGATGCCGCCCCCGTGTCGGGATCCACCCCGCGCACGTACGCACCCTCGACGTAATCGAAACCCGCGGAGATGAGCCCCTGCGTCAGCACCATCGGTGCGGCGGTGACCACATCGGGATGCAAGAGCACGCTGTCCATCACCGCTTCCCAGTCGTCCAGCCGCAGACCCCTGCCGTACGTCAGCACCATGAGGTGAGGAGTAGCTCCCAGAATCTTGTTGCGCAGGTCCTGTTGCAGACCGTTCATGATACCCATCACCACGATGAGGGCTGCGACTCCAACCGTGACACCTCCAGTAGCGATCAGCGTGATCAGTGAGACCATCCGGGACGAGCGGCGGCTGCGCAGGTAACGGGCAGCGAGCTTCGTGTCGAGCCTACTCATCGTTCCGGCCTCAGCATCGGGAACAGAATCACGTCCCGGATCGATGCCCGCTCCGCCAGCAGCATTACCAGTCGATCGATGCCGATTCCACACCCTCCCGTCGGCGGCATCCCGTACTCCAGGGCCCTAACGAAGTCTTCGTCAACCTGGTGGGCTTCCTGGTCACCTGCCGCGCGCGCACTTGATTGAACCTCGAACCGCTCCCGTTGGTCGTCGGGATCGTTGAGTTCGCTGAAGGCGTTGGCGAGTTCCCGACCCTGAATGAACAGTTCGAACCGTTCCGCCAGCGCCGGATTACCCCGCTTCGGCTTTGCGAGGGGAGACAGGTCGATTGGGAAATCGAGTACGAAGGTCGGTTGCACCAGGTGCGGCTCGACGAAGTGCTTGAACAGCTCGTCCATTAGTTTGGTGCGCGGAATTGAATCGATGTCGGGAACGTCTCGATTGGCCAGTGTGGCCCGAAGCACCGCGTCTTCGGCGGTACGCAGATCGACTCCTGCGTGCTCGCGAACCAGCTCCATGTAAGCGCGACGTGGCCACGGAGGCTCGAAGGACAGTTGCGTGCCGAACCGCTCTATCGCCGAAGCTGCAAACAGTTCGCACACCAGGCCGTGCAGCATCTCCTCTACCAGGACCATTATGTCGTTGTAATCGGCGTACGCCTGGTAGAACTCGAGCATAGTGAACTCCGGATTATGGTCCCGGTCTATGCCCTCATTTCGGAAGTCCTTGGCTATTTCGTAAACCCTATCAAGTCCACCAACGATGCATCGCTTCAAGTAGAGTTCATCGGCGATTCGCAGGTAGACGTCGGTGTCTAGCGCGTTGTAATGGGTCACGAAGGGGCGCGCCATCGCTCCGCCGTACACGGGCTGAAGCGCCGGCGTCTCTACTTCCACGTATCCCTTCGAGTCGAGGAAACGGCGCAGATAGCTGATCGCCTCGGCCCGCAGCCTAAACGTCTCGCGCGTGTCAGGATGAACGGCGAGATCAGCGTACCGCTCCCGGTATCGAATCTCGGGATCCGTCAGGCCCCCGTGCTGCACGCCTTCCGCGTCTTCCTTGCCCAGAGGCAAGGGCCTAAGAGCCTTGGCCAGCAAGCTGATCTGGTTGACGTGGATCGTGATCTCACCGGTGCGAGTAGTGAACATGTACCCGTCGACACCGACGTGATCCCCGAGGTCCAGCAGCTTCAGCAAATCGAAGGCTGCATCACCGAGTTCATCGCGGCGTAGATAGACCTGCACCCGACCCGTGTGGTCCGCGATATGTCCGAACGCCGTCTTCCCATGCGGTCGCAGTGCCACCAGGCGCCCGGCAACGCTTACGTGGACCTTGCCATCCGGGACGTGAGCGTCCGCTGCTTCCTGGGCGGTGTGTGTACGATTGAAGCCGTACGCGAAGGGCTGGACACCTGCGTGTCTGAGCGCCATCAGCTTCTCCCTACGCGCCGCTTCCACGAACGACCTTGTCGCGTCGCTCACGCTGCTTTACCCCCGAACTTCTTGAGGAATGTCTCAATGAATGGACTGATGGCACCATCCATGACCGCACGTACGTCGGTCACCTTGAGCTCGGTGCGGTGGTCGTTCACCATAGTGTAAGGCTGGAAGATGTAGGATCTAATCTGATTCCCCCAACTGATGTCCGTCTTCGTGGCTTCGACCTCGGCCTTCGCCTTTTCGCGCTCTTCGATAGCCTTCTGATACAAAGCCGCCTTGAGCATCTTCATGGCCGTTGCCCGGTTCTTGAATTGGCTTCGTTCTTGTTGGCAGGATACCGCTATGCCGGTCGGAACGTGTCGCAGGCGCACCGCGGACGACGTCTTGTTGACGTGCTGGCCGCCCGCCCCGGAAGCTCTGAAGACCTCCATCTCGATATCCTCGTCACGAACCTCGACCTCCACGCTGTCGTCGACCACCGGATACACGAACACCGATGCGAAGGACGTGTGCCGTCTCGCCTGCGCGTCAAACGGGGAAATCCGCACCAACCGGTGCACTCCCTTCTCGGCTTTGAGAAAGCCGTAGCCGAAATCGCCTGCCACCTCGATGGATACCGACTTGATCCCCGCCTCTTCGCCCGCGAGCAGGTCCAACACCTTGACTTCGTAGCCTTGTCGCTCCGCCCACCGCGTGTACATGCGCAAAAGCATCTCGGCCCAGTCCTGTGATTCCGTGCCCCCGGCTCCCGGGTGTATGGTGAGGAGGGCTGACCGTCGATCATCAGGTCCCTGCAACATGTTCTGCAGTTCCAGCTGCTCTAGCCCGAGCTGGAGTTTTGCCACCTCCTCCAGAAGGCCCTGTTCCAGCTCACTATCGGGTTCTTCCGACACCAGCTGCAACAGCTCCAGAGCTTCGTTCGAGCGATGCGTAAGCTCATCATGAGGATCGGTCCAGCGTTTGAGTTGGCGGGTTTCCTCCACTGCGGCACGGGCTTTCTCTGACTCACTCCAAAAGCCTGGTGCCGACATGGACGACTCTAGCTTGGACAGGCGGGCTTGTTTGGTATCGAGGTCAAAGATAACCTCGGAGTTCGATGAGCCGACGCTCTATTTCCGTGAGTTTCTCTCTGATCTCTTGTATCATCGGGGCTCCGGGCACGGGCTTTCCGTTCCGGTCGCGCGTCTCAGCTGCGCGCGGCCGTCAATAGCCATCGAGCCGTCCGCCCAGCTCTGGGAGAACGGCTCGAACGCGCCCAAATATAAGCCTTGTCAGAACTTGAAACCAGCCTCGAAAACCTGGCGGCCTCCGGCGAGAATGTCGTTCAGCGCGTCGCGGAAGAAGTCATTGGACTCCGCTAGTTCCTCGCCGACCTGCTGCACGTATTCCTCCCAGCTCTTCTTGATCTCCTCCTCGAAATCCTGTTTGAGCGTGCCCTGCTCGAGCGCGTCCTGCCGCTTCTTGGGTTGGTAGACGATCATATCAGACACGAGTGCCCGGGCTAGCCGGCGTGCCTTCTGAGTTGGATCCCGTGAGAGAAAGGGGTTGACGGGACGTCGCCGTTCTGCGGCTGCCGGCGCCTCCGGCGCGTCAGTCGGGGTCGGAGCCTGAACGGGCATGCCGGGGGTGGGTCGGAAAACCGGGGCTGTCGGCCGAGGCGGTGCGGCAGGCGCCTGGTCGACCACTTCCGTCACCTCACGTGGTTGCACAAACGGACGTGAGTATCGTGCGCGAATCTCGGGAGCGGGTTCAGTCGTCTCCAGCTCGGGAACGGCTTGTTGGGGTTCGGGCTCTGGCTCCGGTGTGACTTGTTCCGGCTCGGGCTCAGGCTCAGGCAGAACCGCTTCAAGTTCCGGCTCAGGCAGAATCGCTTCCGGCAGCGTCACTTCCGGCTCCGGAGCCTCGGCCGAGGGCTCCAGTTCCGGAATCACCGGCTCTGGTATGGCCAGCTCGGTCTCGGGGATAGCGGGCTCGGGCTTTGGCGGCGGCAGGTCTGCCGGGATCGTCGGTTCCACCTCAGGAATGAATTCGTAAGGCTCCTGAACCGGTGTCTCGAAAGGCTGCGGTGCCACGACGTCGAGTTGCGCGACAGCCGCTACGCTCTCAGGGGCTGGCGCAGGCGTTTCCGCAACCATGCTCGGCGGACTCACGCGAGGATGTGCCACCGTCATGACGGACGTACATGTGGCGCAGCGCGCTCGGACACCACGCTCGGGTACCTTCGAAGGATCGACCCGATACACTGTCTCGCATTGTGGGCAGCTTACGTTCATGCTATGGTCTCCCCAATTCGCGCTCTATTGACTGCGATCAGCGTCGCGACGACGGTCAACCACGAAGACGGAGCCAGGCAACGTCTTCGCGTACATCTTCATCTCAGTGGCGGTCTCGCTAACCGCTGCTGGGTGGCCGAAATTGCGGTGCTCGTTGGTCACAATCCCTATTGAGAGAGTCATTAGTGGCACGCGGTGCAGCTGGCCGCGTCGGTCTTTGCCGAAGAAATAGCCAGCACGCCGATCCTGTTCTGTGTACTGGTACGGCGCAATGGCGTCAAATACGGATATGATCTCACCGCAAACCTGTTGGACTCGGTCGAGCGGCAGGATGATGATGAAGTCATCTCCACCGATATGCCCCACAAAACCGTCAACCGGGCAAAGCCCCTTCGCGACGTCTCGGATCATGCGGGATACGATCAGGATTATGCGATCACCTTCAGTGTAACTGTAGCGGTCGTTGAACTCCTTGAAGTTGTCGAGGTCGGCATAACACACGGCGAACTTCACCTTAGTATCCAGCCGATGACGGATCTCTCGCTCTATTTCCGTTGTACCGGGAAGCCTGGTCGACGGATGGACCGCGACGTTTCGCTCCGTCCGATGCAGTAGCACATCCAGTCTGCTACGCTGCTCGGCTGGCTCGAAGAGAGGCGTTATTACCTCGTCCGCTCCCGCTTCAAACCAACCTCGAACCTGATCGGTCGCGTGACGACCAGCCACAACGACGATGGGAACGATCGCGCTGAATGCGTCGCCCTTGAGTGACCGGCACAGATCCGATCCCTCCTTCCCTGCTCCGTCGGCGTCTATGACGATTAGCAGAGGCGGACTGCGCCTCGCGACTGTTTCCAGATCGACCGGATCGCCAAACCGGACAACGGAGAACGGGCGTGACCCGAGCCAGCCCGCTATCAGATCCGGAATAGGACGCTCGGCTACAGAGAAATAAAGTACCGTGGGGCGCGCCCGCACCGCTCTCCTCTCATCTCCGCAATCGTAAGCAACTTTGTATCTTACGAGAGCCCCAAAAAGATGTCAAACACAGCCTCACGGCGTGCAATCGCCGTCGTTCACGGATCTCAGAACCACACCCTGAGTCCCACTTCCCCGCGCAATCCCGAGCGCCGCCCAGCCTGACGCCAAATGCCAGAGTGCAGCTGGACGGCCCTGTCTCGGGTGCTCAGCCGATAGGACACGAACGCGTCAACCGCACTGATCAGGTGGTTGGCAAGGATCAGGCCCAAATACTGGGTTGCGCGCTTGAAGGCAGCGTCGCTGTTCTTGATCGATTGTCGATACAAGTCCTGCTCCAAGCCCGCGTTGCGCCAAGACCATTGAAAGTTGGGTCCCACCGCGTGCTCCACGTAGAACTCCAGTGCCCTGGCGTACTGCGGTGACGCGGTGTCAGGAACAATGTCCGGAGCCTCGAAGAACGTCTGCCGAGCTAGACGCCATACGCTACCGTTGTACGTACGGTCATCGGTAGGGGGAACCAGTGCTGGTCCGGGATCGGTATCGAACACGCCACTCTCGACGTACTGTTCCATCTTTTCGAAGTAGTCGAACGTAGTGTCTCGTCGTGCGGGCGAGAACGACGCCCGAGCGACCTCTAACGCCAGATCCCGGTATCTATCCTTTTCTCTGCCACCCTCTCCGCTAGACGCCAAGAACCGGCTCCACAAGAACACTTCCGCCACCAGGTACACAGCTCCTCTGTCGCGACCAGCCGCGACCTGTCCCAAGCCGGGCACCAAGGCGGACGCGATTGGCTGGGCCCAGCCGCGGTCTGAGCCATTGACGGAGTCCCGAGCGACTACTGGCGTCTGAGCCAACGCCGAACTCAGGAATAGTACGACCAGCGCCATGGTAGCGGTGACAGTGCGAGTCACGCTAGATCCCGGCGCGGACGCTGATGTGAAAGGGCTCGTCAAAGCTCGACGAGACAAAGAACACCCTGGCCAGGTCGACGGCGATTCGACCTACCCGCAGTCCTACCCCGACTGAAGGCCCTTCGCTCTCCGAATCGAGAAAGGCATATCCTCCACGGAACCTCACCAGCTCACCCAATCCGACGTCGAGACCCACCCTTACGTCCGGGCTGTCATACTGACCCCATCTATCGTCTACGTCCGCAATGATCCGAGCGTCGAACCTCTGATCCGTTCCGCTCAGGGCTGGCAGCAGGACTGTATACGATGCTCCAAGTTGTACCCGAGTTGGCAGAGGGTCGGCCTGTTCTTCGTTTTCCAGCTGCAGCTCGAGACCGGCGTGCCGAACAACGAAGCCGATCCGCAGCGCGTCGTTGGCGCCAGCGGCATACTGCACGCCGACGTCCACGCCGTGTGTGGTTCCAGAGACGTCGGGAAAATTCGCGCATTGCCCGGAGCAGTCCTGGCGCAGCTGGATGAGCTTGTAGTTCACACCAATGAAGAGACTGCCGGTTATGGATGTGGCGAACGATCCGAGCAGTTCGATGTTCTTGGGCGATATCCGTCCGACCGGCACACCTGGACCGGTAACCACGTCTTGTGAGCCGTAATCCACCAAGTACGCCGAAGCGCCGAAGACGCCGAGTCCGCTGACAGTGAAGTAGGCCGCCAGAGCTGAGTTGTCCGATACGAATGTCCTGGCGAAGTGAACGGCAACTTCGCCGTTAGCCATGTACGCGAGTCCAGCCGGGTTCCAGAACGCGGCCTCGGAGCTACCGCCGTCGGCGGCCGCAGCTTGACCGAGCGCTGTGGCCCGAGCGCCAACTGGAAACAGGAGGAAGGGCGCGCCAAACCCCTCCTCTGGTTCCTCGTCTTGGGCCGCGAGCGCAGCCGTCGAAAGCAGCGCTACGAGCCCAAACAGGCTAGAAAGACCTGGCCTCATCGATGAGCATTATCGGTATGCCTTCCTCGACCGCGTAGATCAGTCTGCACTTGTGACATACCAGTTCCTCATCCGGATCGGTGCGGTACTCCAATTCGCCTTTGCACTTGGGGCATACGAGGATCTCTAGTAGATCCGCAGGAAGAGTCATCGGTCCCTCTCCTTGGTCGGCGTGTGAAGGCCTAGCATCCTTAGAGCGTTGCCGCTCGTCCGCCACTTGGGAAGGACTTTGACCCATAGGTCGAGATAGGTCTTCTCTCCCAAGAGAGTTTCGATTTTCGATCGAGCCAGCTGGCCCAGGGCTCTGATGGCGCGGCCGTCCTTCCCGATCACCATCCCCTTCTGGGACTGTCGTTCAACGTAGACGACGACTCGAATATATACCGGCTTCGGCTGCTCTCGGAACTGGTCCACCTCGGCTGCCAGCGCGTAGGGTAGTTCCTGCTCCAGCAGTTCAAACGCCGCCTCTCTCACTAGCTCCGCGGCGAAGAACCGTAGGTCCTGCGTGCTGAGATCGTCGCTGTCGTAGCGGAACGGCCCCGGCGGCGCGCGATCACAGCACCAAGCCTTAAGACGATCCAGACCCTGCCCGGTCACTGCCGACACGGCGAGGGTGGCCGGCTCGGTAGCGGGTAAGTCGATGTCATCAGCAAGGTCCAGTTTCGTGACCACTCTCGCGAAGGGCCTGGATCCCACCACCAAACCGGGCACCAACTCCTCCGGCGGTGGTGGTTCTCCATCGGTTGCGGGGTGTAGCTGGAGAATGATATCGGCTGCGTTCAATACCTCGATGGCAGACTCGACCATTGATTGCTGCAGCATGTTTCGTGGTGCGAACAGGCCGGGCGGATCCACGAACACGAGCTGACAACGTCCCTCTGTGAGTATTCCCCGAACCACATACCGAGTGGACTGCGGCTTGGGACTGGCTATGGCGAGCTTCTCACCTATGAGGGCGTTGAGAAGAGTCGACTTACCGGAGTTGGGGCGACCGGCGAAGACGACGGTGGCAAAACGGGTGTCGGGTGGCTCAACCTGAGTCGGCGGCGTCACTGGTCTCCGGCTGTTCTGCGGAGTTGCGCATCATGTGTTGATGCATCGCCTCCGCCGCAATCCGGGCCTGGGCAACAGCAGTCACGACGAGGTCGGGACCGCGCACATCGTCTCCCCCTGCGAACACAGCGTCTCTGGAAGTCCTGCCCGTCTCCTCGTCGATGTTCACGAGGCCCCAATCGTGGGTTTCTAGACCCGGCGTGGTCTCGCCGACCAACGGGTCCGGCCAGTATCCCAGCGCGAGAACAACGGTGTCGACGGGCATAGTGAATTCGGATCCCTCCAGCGGCACCGGGCGTTGCCGACCGGAATCATCGGGCTCACCCAATTCCATGACTTGGCATTCCATCGATACAAGCCTAGCCGCATCATCGCCGACGAAGCCAAGCGGCTGTGTGAGCCACTTGAATTCAACTCCTTCCTCCGCGGCCAGAGTCCGGTCTTTCGCATTGCCCGGCATCTGGGCTTCGGTGCGCCGGTAGACCACAGTGACCTCCTGGGCTCCCAGGCGAACCGCGGTGCGGGCGCAATCCATGGCTGTGTCGCCTCCGCCGATGATGACCACGTTCTCGCCGACCCGGGGTAGGCCCTTGAGGTGTTCCGGTTTGAGGTCGTCTTCCACGTTAGCACGAATGAGGAATGGTGTTGCGTCATAAACTCCCAACAGATTCACGCCCGGCGCTTTGAACTCCGCAGTCACACCGGCGCCGATACCGAGGAAAACAGTCTCGTAGCCCTGCGCGATAAGGTCGTCGACCGTGATGCCTGTACCGATCTTCGTGTTGAACTGGAACTGCACGCCAAGTTGCTCGAGGTGCGCAACTTTGTCATTCACCAATTGATGATCCATCTTGAATTTGGGAATGCCGTACCGCATCACGCCGCCGCCGGCCGGCCAAAGATCGTAGACGGCTATCTGGTGTCCTCTCCGGGCAAGTAGCTCGGCAACAGTGAGTCCCGCCGGCCCAGCACCAACCACCGCTGCTCTGTGTCCCGTCGGAGGCTCCTGCTCCACGGACCACC
Organism: Gemmatimonadota bacterium; assembly: GCA_039589275.1. Classification (GTDB taxonomy): domain Bacteria; phylum Gemmatimonadota; class Gemmatimonadetes; order Gemmatimonadales; family GWC2-71-9. The sequence goes on from JBDHHP010000002.1 coordinate 107,683, forward strand.
CCCCGTGTGTCTTGAGATAATCAGCCACAAAGGCCTCGAGACGACCCACAGGTACTGGACTCTTGCCTTTCTTCTTGTATATACAGGCTCCCTCACAAAGGACGATCTGGGGACACACCCTACCGCAGATCTCGGAGAAGTTGCTTGTGAGCCTGAAGACGCGAGCGGCCGATTCGAAATCGCCGTGCTCCAGCTGCCATAAGGCAAGTGGTATGTCGTTGTGCAGCGGGCAGGCCTTGATGCAGACGGCTTTGGGGCACTGGATGCAGCGAGCGGCCGCCGCTTTGGCATCTTCCTCGTCGAACGGTAGATACACCTCGTCGAAATTGCCGCACCGTTCCGCGGGATCCTGCTTCCGTATCTCCCCCTCAGGCGCGGCAAGTCGTTTTTTGCGGTCGACTTCGTTGGGGCTCGGCTTTGGTCGCATCGTGGCGGGGCCTCTCGGCCAGCGACTCACTCCACCGTGGGCAGCTTACGAGCGTTCTTCTCCTTCCTGTGCTGATGGAAATAACAGTCGCGCTTGCGAGCTGCTCTCAGCAGGCAGCGATCTCTGAAGTGGATGCCACAGCGGAAGCAGATCTCGTCTATCCCGTCTTCGAGGTTGACGATACTCACTGAGAGCCGGTCCAACAGCCCTGCCGTGTCGCGCAGCTCCTTCTCGGACAATCCTCCGAACAGATCCTGGAGTGCCTTATTCGTGATCTGCTGGTAGGTATTGAGAATGCTCTTCCCCTCGTCGGTTAGCGACAGCTCCACGGCGCGACGATCGGCTTCCGCTTCCGTCCGGTTCATCAGTCCACGGCGGACCAACCGGTCCACCGCCTTACTGGCCGCGGCGTTACTCACGCCGAGAAACGCGGCCACATCACTGATCGTATGACCTTCCGTTTGGGCCACCAGGTTCAACAGCTTGAGCTGTGAGAACGTGATAGCGCTGCCGGTGGCATCGCGCAGTTGGGCCTCGAGCAACTCGTTGATTGCCGAGGCAAAGATCTGCACGGAGCCAAGGAAGTCTTCGATGAGGCGACTGGGGCTGGTCTGTTGCAGGATCATCTTGTCTGCCCTTCTCGCTTGATGTGGGAGATCAGCTGCAGCCATCGGGTCCGCACAGTGGCGGCCGGTATCTAAATGCGAAATATCAATGAGGTTAATAGTTTCGCAACCCCGTCGGCTGCGATAACATGTCACGCCCCAACCCGCGCAATCACGCGTCCACGTCCTCCAGACTGCGACTGATGCTCGGTGGCGCCGCCGGGACCCTGATCCGGTCAGATCGCCACTACCGCGCCGATTTGACGGTATGTCCTTTTCTGACGACAATGCAGCTGTGGCTGATTTGCGATTCGACGAATGAGCAGCAAATGCTTCTGCTAAGGAATCCACGGTGTCGCATGACGTGGATGGTGTTCGGTTTTTGTCTGGCGGTCTCCACTGGGTCTGCAGCCGGTCAGGAAGCCGTTCGCAGCCCCACGGGCGCCGGTACCTGGTTTCCGGCTGATCCCGACAGCCTGCGGGCCATGGTGGAGAGATACCTCGCGCCCAGCGACGGGAGGTTTGTCTCAAACAAGCCTGTAGCGTTGATCGTACCGCACGCCGGTTACCAGTACTCGGGCGCTGTAGCGGGGACAGCGTACGCGACAATTCGAGGTCATTCTTACAGGCGCGTCATAGTGCTGGGAATCAGCCACAGAACCCCACTCAGAGGCGCGAGCGTCCTCGACGTCGCAGCGTACGAGACCCCACTGGGTCGCGTTCCGGTCGATGGCGAGGTACGCGACGCTCTATTGGAATCCGATCTCGTGACCGTGCAGCCCACCGCACATGTTGAAGAGCACTCCGTGGAAAACCAGCTGCCGATGTTACAGCAAGTGCTCGGCGATTTCGAAGTAGTGGGAGTGCTGGTTGGAGAAATGACCGCCGATGAGCGCGCCGAGTTGGGGAGTGCACTGCGTAACCTGATCGATGACGAGACGTTGCTCGTGGCGAGCACTGACTTCACGCACCACGGTCCGGCTTACGGCTACACTGTCTTCGACGATGAGGTACCCGAGCGGCTGAGGTCACTAAACGACATGGCAGCCCAGGAGCTGATCGAGCTCGATACGCGTGGCTGGGACAGCTTTCTGGAGCGAACTGAAGCCACGATCTGTGGCAGGAACGCGGTGGGTCTGTTACTGACGGTGTTCGAACCGGACTCCGATGTTGGCGCGAACCGCCTTGCAGTTGACATGAGCGGCCGCATGACCGGTGACTGGACGAACTCGGTGACGTACGCTGCCCTGGCCTTCTGGCAGATCGGGGACAGACTCGGCGATGGAGATCAGAAAACGCTACTTCGCCTCGCCCGAGACGCTGCAACATCGTACTTCGATTCCACCGTAGTGCTCGCAGAGAGGCATTACCAGATGTCACATCGTCTCATGGCGCCCGGGGCTGCCTTCGTCACACTGGAGGACGGTCCCGTCTTGCGCGGCTGCGTTGGTCACATCACCGCCGTCGAGCCGCTCTATCTGTCGGTGGCCCGCAATGCGTTTCGGTCGGGTCAGGACCCGCGCTTCGAAGCGGAGCCGGTGACGGCCGACGAAGTCGGAGAGCTGGCAATCGAGGTCTCGGTTCTCACTCCCTTGCGGCGGTTAGTGGATCCGGAAGCGATTGTCGTAGGAAGAGACGGGCTGTTTGTCGTCCGTGGTCAACAACACGGTGTATTGCTGCCCAATGTGCCTATCAAGGAGGGGTGGGACAGGGCGGAGTTCCTGGCAGCAGCCTGTCTGAAGGCTGGACTTCCGCCTGATGCGTGGGAAGATCCGGAGACCGAGATGTACCGCTTTGAGGCGCATGTGTTCGGGGAGCACCGAGGAACGGCCACAACGCATCAGCGACGCTGATTCCAATCCTCAGCGAGAAGACTGGTCATGGCTGATAGCTGACGGCCGAAGGCTATGCGGCAAACAAGAGCCCCCGCCCAGTGGAAATCGGACGGGGGCTCGAGCAGAGCGGCTGGCGACGGCCTACTCTCCCACGAAGGACACTTCGCAGTACCATCGACGCTGACAGGCTTAACTACCGTGTTCGGGATGGGAACGGGTGTGGCCCTGTCGCTCTAGTCACCAGCCAAATCGGCTGCGAGCTTCCGGCGGCCAGCTACCGGCAGCTGATAGCTGGCGGCTGGCGGCCGTTCGCTCTTGATGGTCGCGTGAATGTAATTGTCAGGAATCGCAATGATCTTCCGCCGATTCGGTTCTGCTAAAAGGAAGAGATCAAGCTTCACGGGCGATTAGTACGGCTCGGCTCAACGGTTCGCACCGATTACACCTGCCGCCTATCAACGTGGTCGTCTCCCACGGCCCTTTAGGGATTTCAAGAATCCAGGAGTGTTAATCTTGGGACGGGCTTCCCACTTAGATGCTTTCAGCGGTTATCCCTACCCGACATCGCTAACCGGCGATGCCACTGGCGTGACAGCCGGGACACGAGCGGTCAGTCCAACCCGGTCCTCTCGTACTAGGGTCGGCTCCCCTCAACACTCCAGCGCCCACGACGGATACAGACCGAACTGTCTCACGACGTTCTGAACCCAGCTCGCGTACCGCTTTA
>JBDHHP010000003.1:0-96103 GCA_039589275.1 Gemmatimonadota bacterium
CCGGGACCGCTGCACCGGATGGGGGATATCGACCACTCTACCGCGGGAGTCGTACTTCACGACTCTCCGGTTCCCCGCATCCCATATCATGATAGGTAGGTTTTCGTCGTCCCCGGGCATGAGCCACAGCGGGTTGGACAACTGCCCTCGCGCAGGGCCCGTCGGTCCGTAGGTCTCGAGCAGCGTGCCATCCGCCGAGTACCGGAACACGTGAGGCTGTGCAGTCCTCTGGAGCGCCCAGATTTCACCAACAGGATCGGTCACCACGTGTTGTATCTGCTGCAGAGATCTGTCGGCCGCGAACTTCACCATCTGCGCTGCATCGATGACGATTGTGTAGCCGGGCTCTTCCTGCTCTCCCCCGCAAGCGGCGAGGGCGAACACGAGACCGCTGACCGACATGGTTCGTATCATGTGCGTATTCATTGACCGGCTCCTCTAGCAGGTCTCGGTATTGGATGGGATCTGTCTCAATCTAATGTCCCGACGCTGTCCCTGCCCCATCTGCCCCTCCACCTCAATGCGCGTATATTCGGTTTGACAATGAGCTCTGGAGATCATTCCATGCCTGACAGCCGTCGTGACCAGTTCATAACCCGAGTCTCCACAGTCGGCTGGGGCACGCGTGAATCCATCCAAGTCATGCTGGGTGCCGTGGTGAGTGATGTGCGCGAAGGCGTGGTCCGTGGGAAGTATGGCGAAGCAGAGTTGGATGCCGTCGTGGATTTCCATGATCGCGCGGAAGTCCTGTGGCGTGAGACAATTGCATCCGACCCTCCCATAGCGATCGACAGATTGACTATACAGCTCAGAGAACTCGTCCGGGCCTGCCGCGATGATCCGGCACTCGCCGAGTTTGAACTGAAACTGGGTCGGGGTCTCCGCGACGCGGAGGCCCTGGAACAGACGAGAAAGACCTGAGCAACCCGAGCCAAGATAGGTCACAATGATCACAAGACGAACTTCCGTTCTCCGCGCTGCGACGCTTCCAGTAGTGCTTCTCGTCGTGGCATCCGCCCACGGACTCGCACAGGTCCAGATCACATCGCCAAGAGAGCACTTCGGCTTCAGTATTGGGGACGACTACCACCTCGCCACTTACACGCAGTTCGACGACTACTGGCACAAGCTGGCAGCGGAATCACCTCGCATGGTGCTGGAAGACATCGGACCAACGGCCGAAGGCCGCCGCCAGTTGATGGCAATCGTGACATCGCCGGATAACCACCAGAACCTAGACCGGTACAGAGACATCTCTCGCCGGTTGGCGTTGGCCGAAGGGCTCACCGATGAAGAGGCCCAGGAGCTAGCCAAACAAGGTCGCGCGGTGGTGTGGATCGACGGAGGCCTGCACGGAAGTGAGGTGCTGGGCGCTCATCAGCTGATCGAAATGTCGTACCAGATGGTCAGTAGGACCGACGAAGAGACAATGCGGTTCCTCGACAACGTAATTGTGCTATTGACGCAGGCCAACCCCGATGGGATGGAGATCGTGTCGGGCTGGTACATGCGGGAGACTGACCCAACCAAACGCTCGACCGACGACCTCCCTCGACTGTACCACAAATACGTCGGTCACGACAACAACCGTGATTCGTACATGGTAAGTCAACCAGAAACGGAGAACATGGCGCGGATTCTCTACCGCGAGTGGATGCCGCAGATCATGTACAACCATCACCAGACGGGACCTGCGGGCACGGTGATGTGGGCACCGCCGTTCAGAGGGCCATTCAACTACAACTTCGACCCACTTCTCATCATGAGCATTGAGATGGCGGGCAATGCCATGCACTACAGGTTCGTTGCCGAAGACAAGCCTGGAACCACCCTGAGACACGGCGGTCCGTTTTCGACCTGGTGGAACGGAGGGCTCAGGACCACCGCCTATTTCCACAACATCATCGGCTTGCTGACGGAGACAATCGGAAATCCAACTCCGATGGAAATCCCGTTCGTACCAGGTAGGCAACTACCTACTCTGGATGCTCCGTACCCGATCGGACCGCAGGAGTGGCACTTCCGCCAGTCGGTCGATTACTCGATTACTGCCAACCGCGCGATAGTCGATTTCGCATCACGCTATAGAGAGACCCTGCTCTACAACATCTACCAGATGGGTAGGAACGCGATCGAACGCGGCAGCCGGGACAATTGGACCCTCCATCCCAAGCGCATGGACAGACTCATGGCCACCTTGGATGAGGACGGGGCAATACCCGAGTTACCGGCCATGTTCGGGGCACTCGCCGGCTACTTCTTACCCGGGGTACCCAACGAGTACTTCGACCAGCTGCGGAAACAAGACGAGCGGGATCCACGAGGATACATACTGCCAGCGAATCAGCCCGACTTTCTCACGGCAACCAAATTCGTGAACGCGTTGATCAAGAACGGCGTCACGATCCACAGAGCCACCCGTGACTTTGACGTGTCAGGAACCGAGTACCCCGCAGGTTCTTACGTGGTGCTGGCTGCGCAGGCTTTCAGGCCTCATGTCATGGACATGTTCGAGCCGCAGGACCACCCCAACGACTTCGTTTACGAAGGCGCCGCACCTACGCCGCCTTATGACAATGCCGGTTGGACATTGGCTTACCAAATGGGAGTCGAGTTCGACAGAATTCTCGACGGCTTGGAAGGACCATTCGAGAAGATCGACGGTTTCGCCGTCGCGCCCGCGGGAACTGTGGCTGGTCCCTCCAACCCCGCTGGATTCGTGCTGAGTCATCAAGTGAACGACGCGGCTAGAGTGAGCAACCGGCTACTCGCTGCTGGACAGGACGTCTTTTGGCTGTCGCAGCCAATCTCCTCCAACGGGGTCGAGTACCCGGCCGGCTCGCTCTACATACCAGGCAATGGGTCGGGCATACAGATCGTCCAGCGCGCGGCGACCGACATTGGGTTGAAGTTCGACGGTCTTCGAACAGCGCCGAGCGGCAATGCCCTCAAGCTCAATCCTGTCCGGATAGGGCTGTGGGACGAGTACGGCGGATCGATGCCCTCGGGATGGACCCGCTGGCTGATGGAGCAATTCGAGTTCCCGTTCGAGGTGGTATATCCGCAAGCGCTCGACGAGGGCGATCTTGCACGGCGATTCGACGTGCTGGTGTTCGTGACCGGTGGCATACCCGCGAGCGACGGAGAGGACGACCCTATGGCTCGCATGTTCGGGGGTGGGCAGCCCGACCCCGAGACCATTCCTAACGAGTACCGCGATTGGTTGGGAAGCGTGACGGTAGCATCGACCCTGCCACTGCTAATGGAGTTCCTCGAGCAGGGTGGCACTATCATCACAATCGGCAGCTCAACGGTGATGGCCCGGCATGCAGGGCTTCCGATCGAGAACCACCTGGTTGACGACAAGGGCAATCCGTTGACGCCCGACAAGTACTACGTGCCGGGCTCGGTGCTGCAGGTCCGGGTCGACAATTCGCGACCGCTGGCCTATGGCATAGGCGAGAGGGTCGACGTGTTCTTCAACAACAGCCCCGTCATGCGCCTGCTACCTGTTGCGCACAGCGCCGGGGTTACACCGGTGGCCTGGTTCGACACTGCTGAGCCCTTGAGAAGTGGATGGGCCTGGGGTCAGCATCGTCTGAATGGCGGAGTGGCGATTGCGGAGGCTGAGGTCGGGCAAGGAAAGCTCTATTTGTTCGGTCCCGAGATCCTCAACCGCGGCCAGCCACACGGGACATTCAAGTTCTTCTTCAACGCCGTGTACCTGGCGGGAACCGAGGAAGTGGTGCTAGGGCGGTAGAATTCGGTGGGTACGGAAAGAGACGGCAGGGGCAACACGCCCCTGCCGTCTCTTTCCGTCTATGCTATCGTCCGTTATCCGCCGAACGACATCGACTGCCGTATTCTCATTCTCACCGGCTTGCCGTCGAACTGCGCAGGAGTGTAGACCGCTCCCAGAAACATCTGTTTCACGGGCTCGTTGAGCCCCTCGTGTGGCGACTCCACTATCTCCACCGACTCAGGCTCCACGTGCCCCTCGGCATCGATCACGAACTGGATCACGACCGCACCCGAGATCTCCATTGATTGCAGCGAGTCTGGCACCTCGAGTTGGGGGTTGGATACCAACTCGGGCATGGCGTCGGGTCGCGTGGTGAAGAAGGCACCTGCCTCAAGCAAGCTCCACGCCACGGGTGTGTGTCCGTGACTGTGAGCCGCAACCAGAGCAGTGAAACCGCCATCTGCCTCAATGGTGGGGTCGGCGCCGCGTTCAAGCAGAGTGGTTACGCACGTATCGTGACCGGCCTCGGACGCTGCCATTAGCGCCGTACGACCGTCCGGCGTCGCGTCATTCACGTCGGCGCCGTTATCCGCTAGGAATCCAACCATCTCTGCCTGGCCCGAAGCCGCCGCCATGATGAAAGCGGTCATCCCGATATCCGCGCGGACATTGATGTCAGCACCGGCATTGACTAGGCCCTGCGACACTCCGACGTGCCCACCCAATGCAGCCATCATGAGAGCTGTCCAGCCCTCGAGATTCGTGCCGTTTACACTCGCGCCCATGTCAATCAACAACGACGCGACTTCAGACTGCCCGTTGGCAGCCGCAAACATCAGCACGCTGTTTCCTGCCGAATCAGCCGCGTTGACGTCCTGGCCCGTTCCGAGAAGCAGCCGGACCAGGTTAACGTCCCCGGTGCCAGCAGCCTGGAGTAACGGTTCCACGTCCTGAGCGTGCGTGGGTGTTACCATACTGAGCGTCAGCGCAAGTGGGACAAGCATCAGCACTGTAGCTTTCAAGATCTTCATGAGCAATTTCCTCATTCTGGTTCCGATCCGCACCCGGCCGTGGTGCCCGATTCCCGCGGGCGCGCGTACACGAGCCGCGATTCTACTCTTTCACATCGATACAAGATATCTGTCTGGGCCCCTCGATGGCAGTGGAACGGCGGCATCGCAGCGGTGGGCACGGGTGCCCGTCCCGTGACCGGCGAGAAGGTGCTCACCCGCGCCGAGGTGCTCGGGCTAGCGATCGCCTTCGAGGGGGGAATCCTGGTCCTCGCGCTGGTGGCGGGGTGGCTGTTGCATCGACCCGTACTCCAGCTCATCGAGCCGTCCCGCTCCGCCGCAGTTCTGGGATTGGCCGCCACGGTTCCCCTCCTGCTTCTCTTGGCCTGGAGCCTGAGGTCCAACCTACCGGCACTGGACCGGCTGAGGCGCGAAGTGTACGACATCCTGCTTCCGGCGTTCGCCAATTGCGGTCCCCTGGACGTCGCCGCGATCTCACTTCTAGCCGGCTTCGGGGAGGAGGCCCTGTTCCGCGGCCTGATCCAGACGGGCATCGTCGAGCTAGCTGGGCCCATACCCGGTATTCTAGTAGCCAGCGTTCTGTTCGGACTCGCACACATGGTCACGCCTACCTACGCTCTCCTAGCAGGTCTGGTCGGCTTCTACCTCGGTTGGCTTTTCCTGGCCTCACACAACCTCCTGCTTCCGGTCACCGTACACACGGTATACGACTTTGTAGCACTTACGTTCCTCATTCGGGAACATCGGCGTACGCATCAGAACGAACGAACGTTTGGGGATGAGGCGAACAGTTAGCGGCCAGGGAACTTAGTCCTTGGCTTGGTGTATGTAAGTACTTGCTTGGTAATAGTTTAGATGGTAGAGGACGGTAGTATACGAACACCTCGTCCTCCACCGTCTTCGTCCGTCCTAAACCGTCTTTCCTTCAGCCCAACTGCTCGAAGAAGTCATTCCCCTTGTCATCAACCAGGATGAAGGCAGGAAAATCTTCCACCTCGATCTTGTAGATCGCTTCCATTCCCAGTTCTGGGTACTCCAGCAGCTCGACTTTCCTAATGTGGTCCTGCGCCAGAATCGCCGCCGGGCCTCCGATAGACCCGAGATAGAAGCCGCCGTGCTTCTTGCAGGCGTCGGTTACCTGCTTGCTGCGATTGCCCTTGGCGATCATCACCATAGAGGCGTGTTCAGCCTGGAACGGTTCCACATACGCATCCATGCGGCCCGCGGTGGTCGGCCCGAATGAGCCGGACGGCAATCCTTCGGGAGTCTTAGCCGGGCCCGCGTAGTAGACGGGGTGGTCCTTGAAGTACTTTGGGATCCCCTCGCCTGTGTCCAAGCGCTCCTTGATCTTGGCGTGGGCGATGTCTCGGGCCACGATCATCGTCCCACTTAGCGACAGCTGGGTCTTCACTGGGTGTCTGCTCAACTCGGCGGTGATCTCGCCCATGGGACGATTGAGATCGATCTGCACCACGCCGTGTTCCTGCTTTGTGCGGTATTTGTCTGGAATCAAGCGACCTGGGTTGCGCTCCAGCTCTTCGATCCAGATGCCCTCCTTGTTGATCTTCGCTTTCACATTGCGGTGCGCAGAACAAGAGACTCCCATGCCGATGGGACAAGACGCACCATGCCGCGGCAGGCGGATGACCCGCACATCGAGCGCGAAGTACTTGCCGCCGAACTGGGCTCCGAAGCCGCTCTTCTGAGCTGCCTCTAACATCCGCTGCTCCATATCGGTATCGCGAAACGCTTGACCTTGGTCGCTACCGCTAGTGGGAAGACCGTCCAGGTACCCAGTTGTGGCAAGCTTGACCGTCTTCAGATTCACCTCGGCGGACGTACCACCGATCACGAACGCCATATGGTAGGGCGGGCAAGCCGCGGTGCCCAGGGTCACCATCTTCTCCGTCAAGAACTCCTCGAGTTTCTCCGGATTGAGCAGTGCCTTGGTCTGCTGGAACAAGTAAGTCTTGTTCGCTGACCCGCCGCCCTTGGCGACGAACAGGAACGTGTATTGGGCATTGTCGGTGGCGAGTATGTCGATCTGAGCTGGTAGGTTGTTGCCCGAGTTCTTCTCCTCGTACATCGAAAGCGGCAAGGTCTGTGAGTAGCGCAGGTTCTCACCGACGTACGTGTCGTAGATCCCCTTGGAGATGTACTCCTCGTCCCGAACGCCGGTCCAGACGCGCTGTCCCTTCTTTGCCATGACCGTAGCCGTTCCCGTGTCCTGGCAGAAAGGCAACACGAAGTTGGAGGCCACTTCGGCGTTCTTGAGCATGGCCAAGGCCACACCGCGGTCGTTGTCACTGGCGTCAGGGTCGTCGAGGATGGCGGCAACCTGTTCGAGGTGCGCCGGCCGAAGCAAGAACGACGCGTCACGCATCGCCTCACGCGCGAGTTCGCGGAGACCCTCCGGCTCGACCATGAGGACATCCTCCCCCTCAAAGGTCGAGACTGACACATGCTTGTCAGTCAGCAATCTGTACCTGGTGGTGTCCTCGCTCACGGGGAAGGGATCGAAATAGCTGAAATCAGCCATTGATTGACTCCTTGATGACTTCTCGAAAAGGGCCTCACTCCGGTCGAAGACCGCGCAAATCGAGGCCTACTCGGCAGTTGTCCTGCTGAAATATAGCCGCAGCGCAACTTCAGGAGATCGGTCGATCACAGCAGCCCAAGCACGCCGTTAGAGTCACGCAGTGGTCGATCCTAGCTTATACTTGAGTCCGGAGTCACGCACTTATTGGGATATTGCTCGCATGCTCTGACGAGGGTACGCATGACAGTACTGCAGATCTCTCAAGCGACACCAGATAGCTCCAAGGTAGGTATCGCCGCTAGGCTGGATTGGCTCACCCAGAGTCAGCTGGTGACCCAGATCGTGGCAGTACTCCTTGTTTTGGTGCTTGCGTACGTCGCCGACAAACTCACTAGGCGCATCCTGCTGATCACCGTTGGCCGTATCGTGAGGCGTACCGCGACGCAGTGGGATGACATGATGCTGAGGCATCGTGTGTTCGAGCGCCTCGCTCACCTTGCTCCTGCCCTCGCCGTCTATTACGGCATCCTGTTGGTGCCCGCATTGGCGCCCGAGTTCATCGAGCTGCTACAACACCTCGCGCTGGCCGTTGTGGTTCTGATATTGGCACTCACAATTGGGGCTCTCCTTTCGGCAGCAAACGACATCTACTCGACCAGCGCGATAGCCGACGGCAGACCGATCAAGGGGTACGTACAGGTCATCAAGATCGTCCTTTACTTGTTCGCCGCCGTCGTAGGTATTTCAGCGATCATTGGACAGAATCCGCTCTACATGCTGAGCGGTATCGGCGCAATGACAGCGGTTCTCCTCATCGTGTTCCGGGATACCATTCTCTCCTTTGTGGCGAGCCTCCAGATAGCCAGTTATGACATGATGCGGGTTGGTGACTGGATTGAGATGCCCAAGTTCGGCGCCGATGGCGACGTAGTAGATATCGGTTTGCATACGATCAAGGTCCAGAATTGGGACAAGACCATCGTCGCCATTCCAACTCATCGGTTCTTGTCGGACTCTTTCAAGAACTGGCGTTCGATGCCGGAATCAGGCGGGCGCCGGATCAAGCGCGCCATTCACATCGACATGAACTCGATTCGATTCCTGAGCGATGCGGACCTCGACCGCTTCGCGAAGTTCGTGTTGCTCAAGGATTACATAGAGCAGAAGAGGAAGGAACTGGACAGCTACAACGCCGAACACGTCGGCGATTCCCCAGCCGTTACCAACGCTCGCAGCCTTACGAATATCGGCACGTTCCGGGCCTATGTGGTTCAGTACCTGCGGCAGCACCCCAAAGTCCATGACGACATGACACTCATGGTTCGCCAGCTCGACCCGACGCCCAATGGTGTCCCACTGCAGGTGTACGCGTTCTCAAATGACGTGAATTGGGTACCGTACGAGGGAATTCAATCCGATATCTTCGATCACATAATGGCAATAGTCCCCGACTTCGGCCTACGACTGTTCCAACAGCCCTCTGGACGTGACTTTGAAACCGCACTAACCAGACGGCAGCCGTCTCCCGACAGCTGATCGCTGATGAACGTTCTCTTGCTACAGAACTGTGCGTTGGAGCGATTCGGTCGTTACCTCCTGCACCTCGTCGATTCCAAACATGACCTTACAGTAATGCTGGCATACAGCGGTGGTGTTTTGCCGCAAGCAGCCGAGTTCGATGCGTTCATCGTAGGCGGTACGCCAATCTGTGCGCTTGACGCTGGCAACCAGCCGTTTCTCCAACACGAAACGAAGTACCTGCTCGATACTCTCGCATCCGACAGACCACAGCTGGGCATTTGTTTCGGTGGGCAACTGATTGCTCGGCTGCTCGGCGGTACTGTCAACCGTCGCGCCAACATAGAAATCGGCTGTTACGAAGTGAGTCTGACGGATGCAGGTCGCGCCGACCGGTTGTTCAAAGGGTTCCCCGAGCGCTTTCCGGTGTTTCAGTGGCACTGTGACACTTTCACTCCTCCTCAACATGCGAAGTTACTCGCGTCAGGCGACGACGGGACACCGCAGGCGTTCCGAGTTGGCAATGCGGTTGGACTTCAGTTCCATCTCGAGGTTTCGAGTCAAGAGGTGGAGCAGTGGACACGGGCGTACGGGGATGAGCTCGAGTTGGTAGGCAAAGATGCGGATACGGTTGTGCAAGAATGCCGCAGTCACGATGAGCAGATGGACACCCTCGCACACATACTCCTCGACAACTTCCTGGCAACCAATGACTGAACGCGGCCGGCTCGAAGCAATCTGGATCAAGCAATCCCACAAGGGACCGATGGACCCCGTGGATCGCACGACACTGGACCCTGCAGGAGGTATCTCAGGCAACGCGGACTACGGCTCCGAGCGCCAAGTCACACTCGTGGAACGTGAGATATGGGACGGCATTCGAGATGACCTGGACGAGTCGATCCACCCGGCAATGCGCAGGGCCAACCTTCTCGTAGCAGGCATACCGCTGGCGAATTCGAGTGGCCGAGTCTTGCGAGTAGGCAGCTGTCGGATCGTCGTCCGCGGTGAAACAAAGCCGTGCCATCGCATGGACGAGGCCTACCCAGGACTTCAAGCGGCGTTGGCTACGAACTGGGGAGCGGGGGCGTGGGGTATTGTCTTATCTGGTGGAGAGATCAAGGTGGGGGATGTCATGAAGTGGGAAGAAGAGACGGTCGAAGATGGTGAAGGATGGTGAAGGACGGTGGACGACAGTCAGAGAATCTCTCTCAGGAGTACTGCCAGTCCCGCGGCGGCTGAGAGGACGAGCACTGCCGGCCTTGTGTATCCACGATCCAGAATCGCGGCCGTGTGTCGTGAGATCCAGAGACCGGCGAGGATACTGGGCATGAGAGCCAGTGCCAACAAGGCTTCGTGCCGGCTGAATCGACCCACGGTGGCGAGACCAGCCAACGACATCACCACTCCGACAGTGAAGTAGGCCGAAAGGGTCCCCCGAACCTTCGGTCCCGACTCATTCTGATAGACCAGCGCCATCGGAGGAGCGCCCACCGCGATCGACGTGCCCATGAATCCCGACAATCCACCTGCGAGGAAGAGAGTTCGCGGGTTCAACTGCGGATGGAGGCCCGACGCGCTCATGCCTACGGCGAGCAGAACGAGTACGCCAAATGCAACCGCCATCTGGTCGGCTGATACTGACAAGAGAACCGTTGCCGCTGCCGCAGTGCCGATCAGCCGCCCCGCTAGACTCCACTTCAGGTGACTGAATTCAACCCAGCGCCACTCGCGGCGTGTGAGTAAGGCCGTGAGAACCAGCGCGGCGATCAGCATTGGGGCCGGAATGAAATCGCGATAGATCAACATGAGCAGCGGCGAGCCGAGCATGCCCAGCCCGAAACCGATGCTCCCCTGCAAGGTTGCAGCAGCAGTCACCGCCACTGTGGCCAACAGGAACGTTGTCAGATCCAACGCAACCTACCGCCCTACCGCCCTTCCTCGTATTGCTGTCGCGCCACGTAGAACACGCAGCCGAGAATCAGCGCAATCGTGGCGGCCGCCAAGAACATCTCCGCTGTATGACCGATGTTCGGCGGGAAGCCTTGGATTCTCTGCCCGCCTCGAATACCGACCCACAGGGCAAGGACCACTCCAGTCAGGCCACCTCCCCCAACCAATCCGGATCCGAACAGTACCCCCTGTTCCCTTCTCTGCTCGGCAATCTCCGGTGACTGATCCCGGGTCAGGAAGTACCGCATGAGGCCGCCCAAGAACACGGCTCCCATGGTGGAAAGCGGTAGGTAAACACCGACTGCAAAGGCCAGCACGGGGATCTTGAACATGGAGGCCACGAGTCCAATGCCCACCCCAATTCCGATGAGGGCCCAAGGCAGACTCTGATCCAGCACGCCGTCAATGACCAGCTTCATCAAGACCGATTGCGGTGCGGGCAGCTCTACACCGCCCAATCCACCCTCGACATTCTGATCCAACATCATGACAACTAGACAGACCACTCCGGCCGAGGTTATCACGCCAATCAGTTCGCCCATCTGCTGCAGCCGCGGCGTCGCCCCGAGCACATAGCCGGTCTTCAGATCTTGCGATGTGTCACCCGCAATGGAAGCCGCAATGCACACTGCAGTTCCCACCATGAGTGCTGTGGCTTTGCCGGACATGTCGGTCCACCCCAGCAGCAGAAAGATGAGGCTGGTTCCGAGTAAGGTCGCAATGGTCATCCCGGACGTTGGGTTCGACGTAACGCCCACCAAACCCACTATTCGCGAACTCACAGTCACGAAGAAGAAAGCGAAGATCGCGATCAACACCGAAGCCAGAGCACGCACAGGGATCGAGTCGAGATACCCCAGAATACCGGGCACAAGCGTCAGCAGGACCAAGATGGCTGCGACCCACACGATCACTGTCTTGAATGAAAGGTCACGGTCGGTGCGCGCAATTGACACCTCACCCACGCCGCCTGTGAGCTGACCCAGACCCAGCTTGAATGACTCGATCATGGTGGGAATGGACCTGATCAACGTGACGATGCCGCCGGTGGCGACAGCCCCGGCGCCAATGTACCTGACGTATCTGTTCCATATCTCACTCGCGGACATGTCTCGGATCAGTCTTTCCGTTTCTGGATACATCGGCTCCGTCAGTCCGGAGCCCCACAGACTGATTGCAGGAATGATCACCAGAGCTGACAGCGCTCCACCGGCCACCATGACGGTGGCAATCCGAATGCCCAGGATGTAGCCGACACCGATCAATGCGGGTGAGACGCTCGCAGCCACACTCGCCTTGTAGCCCAAGGCGATTTCGAACTTGCCCTGCACGAACTTGAACCCGTCCGTGATCAGCTTGAACAACATGCCGACGCCGATGCCGAGAAATACCGGAGTGGCCTGCCTACCCCCGCCTTCCGCGGCCACGAGCACTTCGGCACAGGCCATCCCTTCAGGATAGGGCAGCTTCCCGTGCTCGCGTTTGATGAGATACCGACGCAACGGGATCATCGAGAGCACGCCGATGAGCCCTCCACACATAGCCAGCAGCGTGATCTGTCTCCACGCCGGACTCATTCCCCAGATGAACAGGGCGGGAATCGTGAACAGGACGCCCGATGCCACGGACGAGCTGGCCGATCCAATCGTCTGTGACATGTTGGTTTCCAAGATGCTATGTCGCAGCCCGAACGCATTGAACAACCTGAAAGCCACAACTGTGAGCACGGCGACAGGGATCGATGTGCTGATAGTGAGCCCTGCCTTGAGTCCCAGATAGGTGTTAGCCGCGCCAAAGACCATCCCTAAGAGGATGCCCGACACCGCAGCTTTGATCGTGAACTCGGTCAGGGTCTGCCCGTGGGTGAACGGGATGTACTCTTCGCCTTCTACCGGCTCGTACGCCGAGGGCGGGAGTTTCTTGCCGTTCATTCGCTCAGCTCCTTGGCTTCCTGTGGCGTGCTCATGGCGGGTCGGCTGCTAAAATACTGGTTACCTTGGTTCTTAGCGAGAAGCGCATGCTGGACATTGGGAGCCTGCGCCTCTACGGTTGCCCGACGACGATAAACGGAGGGCTCAGACAATGTTCTTGGAAAGCGGACCCTACCGAATCGTACCTGGCCGATACTACGGGTCACCGAAAGAGATATGGGGATTCCAATCCGAGCGCAGCCATGGTACACCGCAAACGTTCGCTCGGGACTTCATCAAAATCAACGCGGATATGCTAGGCCTGTCGGGCGCGCTCAGGACACTGCGACGGGCCCACATCATCCACAGCCTAGGCGCCACTCACGTCATATATCAGCAGTATCACAAAGAGCTGAGAGTGCATCGAGCTTACGTCACAGCTCATATCGGACGGGACAGGCGCATATACCTTATCAAGAACAGGGCGGTACCGCGCGACCTCCTGCCTGAGCTGGTGCGACCCAAGCTCAACATCGCAATGGCCAAGCTGCGGGCGCTGAAGACGGTACGGGGCGGTCCCAAGAACGCTCGGGTCTTGAACGTCGAGAAGATGTGGTTTCCGCGCAGGCACGAGCTGCGCCTGGCGTATCGGGTGCGACTGCATCGACACGATCCGCGCGAAGAGTGGCTGGTTCACATCGACGCGCAGACCGGGCACCTGCTGTCGAGCAGGGAGAACCTTGGCCGAGTGAATGGAAGCGGACGCGTTTTCGATCCCAACCCGGTTGCGGCTCTGGGGGATCACCGCTTGCTGCTCGACGGCGCAAAGCCTCGGCATCCTGTACCGCCAGAAGCTTACAGGACCATTGTACTCAGAGATCTCGCCGGCAACGGCTACTTGGAAGGTCCTCGCGTCACGACCAGGCCGACCGAGAATCGCGTCCGGCGCAAGGACCACCGCTTTCGATTCGAATCAGATGATCCGGGGTTCGAGGAGGTGATGGTCTACTACCACATCGACCGGGCCGCACGATACCTCGAATCCCTGGGTTTCAGAGGACGCAAGGCAATCATTAGAGAACCGGTGGCCGTGAACGTGAATGGCACTCCGAAGGATGCGTCCTGGTACAGTCCCGGCCTGAAGTTGATCACGTTCGGAACTGGTGGTGTGGACGATGCGGAGGACGCCGACACGATTCTCCATGAGCTGGGCCACGTCATCCAGGACGCTATTTGCCCGGGCTTCGGACAGTCAGCGCAGGCGGCAGCTATGGGAGAGGGATTCGGCGACTACTTGGCCGCCAGTTTCTTCGCCGAGAAGAAACCGCCGCTCTACCGCACTTCGATCATGACTTGGGATGGAATCACGTGGAACGAGATCTACGAACCTCCCTGTGTACGGCGCATTGACGAGGCCTACACGTTCGAGAGCTTTGACCACGGGAAGTGGGGCGAGGAACACGAGAACGGTCTCATCTGGTCGTCGACGTTGTGGGACATACGACTTGCCCTCGGCCGTCGCGTCGCCGACCGTATCATTCTGGAAAGCCACTTTCAGTTGGATGGATTCACGACGTTCTCAAAGGGAGCACGCGCGATCATCGATGCCGACCGGAATCTCTATCGGGGCGATAACCGGAACCGGTTGCGGCGCATCTTCGAATGGCGCGGAATCGGCCCTGTCTGAAATGGGTTGTCAGTTGCGCTTGAGGAGCGGACTCAGTGCGATTGCGGCCGCCTTCGCAATGCGTTCGGAGTCAACCAATAGGTCACGGTCTCGCACGGCCTCTATGTCCGACGGGTTCAATCCCACTTTCTCAAGCACCTGAATCCCGCCTGCGCTGCTGAGAATCTCGTAACCGGACATGTCCTCTGCAATCACCACAAGCGACAGCGCCCTCACTTTCCCAACCGGCAGTGAGCTCTGGCCTTCCTGCCATAGGATTGAGCTCAACGCCTCGAGAAGGCGTGTGCCAAACCCGACGAGGCCCTCGCGAACACCGTCCCACGAGGCCACACCATCGGAAAACGGCGCGTCCACAACCCAGACCTCTGGGTACAGGACAGCGTCGGCGCGGTAGAGCTCGGTCAGGTCCGAGAACAGCCGCTCGCGAGCCAAATCAAACCGCTCTTGGTCCAGCTGTCCTGAGTTCGGATCGTGAAGGCCACCCATCTGCTCCACGAGATCGGTCCAGATGGTCGTGTAGTGGTCGGGTGGCACGACCGAGTAGCCGCTGCTAGCCAGAAGCGAGGCAACAAGGGAATCGAGTTCAGTCGCCGCAACTTCACGACCCTCCAACTCCTCCGGGAGAAGTACCGGAGTCAGTACGATCGTCTCGTTCCCGTGGAACACGTCGTCCCGCGGTGCCGGAATTGTGCGGTGCGGCGACGGGCTGGCGCAGGAGAGCCAAATCAGGACTAGCGCCGGCCACGGCGATCGGCCAATCCGGTTCATGTGATCCGTGCCACCATGAATGGTTCTCTCCAGCCGCGACCTGTGGTGGTCAACCCGGTAACACAACTACGTACCCCGCAGACCCTTGCTGGAGCCATCCTTACAACCTGACCTTGATTTCTCATACCCCAACGCCTTAGTGTGAGCCAGCAGAGGTCCGCATACAACCGAAACAACCAAGGTGGCAAGCGAGGTGACAGCATGAAACGTCTGACCGGAGTCGTCTTAATCTTGAGTCTGCTGGCGTTAGCAGTCGAGGGATGCGCTACGAAGAGCCAGACCGGCGCGGTCGTCGGTGCCGGAGCTGGAGCAGTGGCCGGCGCGGCAATTGGCCGTGCAGCCGGAAGCACAGCGGCGGGAGCAATTCTCGGCGCCGTAATTGGTGGCGCCGCGGGCGCTATCATCGGCGACTACATGGATGAGCAGTCTCGCGAGATCGAGCGCGATATCGAAGGCGCTCGGGTGGAACGCATAGGTGAGGGCATCAAGATCACGTTCGAGTCCGGCATCCTGTTTGACTTCGACAGAGCCAACCTCAAGACGGTAGCCCGTGAGAACCTCACTAAGCTTGCAGCCATCCTGAACAAGTACCCCGATACCGATGTGCTAATTGAAGGGCACACTGATTCCGACGGTGCCGCAGACTACAACATGGGCCTGTCGCGGCGTCGGGCCGAATCGGTGGTGAACCACCTCTCAGGTCAGACAGTTGACCCAACCCGCTTCACCATCATGGCGTACGGCGAGGACCAGCCAGTTGCCCCCAACGACAATCCGGCCAACAAGGCGCTCAATCGCAGAGTCGAGGTGGCAATCATGGCAAACGACAAGCTCAAGTCGGCGGCCGAGAGACAGGCGAAGGGCCTATAGGCAACGCCCTCAAGCGCGGGTAGCAAGAACCGGTGGCGCCAGATACGGCGCCACCGGTTTCGCATTTGACTGACGGGCCCTGCTAAGGCAGATCTGGTTCCTCCAATTCGCCGCATTCGAGTGAGCTCAGGAACGCGACTATTGCCGCAAGCTCGCCTTCACTGAGCGCCCGATCCATCAATAACGGGCTCAGGTTGCGGTTTCGGTATCCGCCGCTCGCCATGTAGCGTACCGCATCATCGAGATTCGCGACCGAACCATCATGGAAGTACGGTGCGCTCTTGGAGATGTTTCTGAGACTGGGAGTCTTGAACGCCGCCCAATCCATTTCCTGCTCTGTAACGCGCATCCGACCCACGTCCACCTGGTCTTCCGATCTGCCCTCGATCCCTATGCCGACGTTGTGGTAGATGCCGTCCTGTAACAACGCTTGATGGGTAAACATTGGCGGTGTATGGCATGCCGCACACGCTCCCCTGCCCATGAACAGATCCAAGCCTTCCCTCTCCTGTCGGGTGAGCGCATCGCCCTCCCCCCGTGCAAAACGGTCATACCGTGTGTCATTACAGACCAGGGTCCGTTCGTACGCGGCGATGGCTTGCACAATGGTTTCAGGCGTTGCACCGCGCTGCGGAAAGACCACGGCGAACTGCTCGGCGTATCCGACGATAGCGCCGATCTCTTGAGCCTTGGCCTCCAACCCGTCCTGCCCCACACCCATGTTGCCGCCCCTCCACGCAGCTAGGGCCTGGTCTTCGAGCGATCCGGCCCTGCCGTCCCAATACCACCGCGTCATGTACCCGACATTCCAAATGACAGGGCTATGTCTCGTCAGTGCACGGTTCATTGCTCCAACGGCGGTCGGAACGCCCCCACCGTTTCCGTCCGCGTTCAGGTGACACGAGTAACACGAGCGTGAGCCGTCTACCGAAAGTCGCGCGTCGAAGAACAGCTGGTGTCCCAACGCTACTTTCGCTTCGGTCTGCGGATTGCTGGAGGGGATCGCCATCTCGCCCAGCTCCGCGGGATAACCGGGCTCGACGGATGCCCGGTCGCTACACCCACCGACTATCAGGCCGAGGCCCAATAATCCGACAGCGGCCGACCCACAAGTAACATGTCCGTTCGTCATTTCAACTCCGCAGCATCGCTTGTTGTTGGGAACTCAGGCATTTCGAATGGGATCAGGGCGCTGGGTCGGAAGGTCGGTGTCGTTCGATGAATTCGTCGACCTCCTTGGGCACCAGCAAGTTATCAGCAATGTTAGCGACCTCTTCAGCCTCGCGCCACGCCGCCTCGAGAGTCAAGAGCTCTCCCGCCAGGGCTCTCCGCTCCTGCTCCTCGTGCAACGCCATCTCGAGGGCCAACCTCGAGTGCTTGGGCATCTTGTGTATGAAGCCCGACTTCTTTCTGAAGAACGTGTCGCCACTCCTGATCTTCTCCTCATCGCTGAGAACGTATTGGCTTGGCACGCTCTTGAGCAGCCTCTCAGGATCACCGGCCGATTCCAATCTGTCGACTGCATCACGCACAACCTGTTTCGATCCCGCCATGTGATTCACGCCCGGCAACACCAAACCGGTCACGCGCACGGCTTCCTCACCTTTGAAGATCTCCTCACCGCCGGAGTACTTGAGCAGCACGCTCCAGCCGGGATCACCCGGTTCCATCAGGAAGCGAGCTTTCTGTAATTTGTCCGCCTTGAGCTTGATCACCCTACCGTCTTTCGTCTTGATGCGGACCCGGACAGGGATGTTAGCGATGGCTTGGTACATCGGCGCGACGAAACCACCGCCAACGCCCACCGCAATGCCACCAGCCGCGATCGCGCCGGCAAAGGCGATTCCCGCGGCGGACCACATGAAGGCACGTCTTCGTCGACGCCCGAACTGATCACCGTAGCGCCAGGCTGCGAACTCGGGCCGCAGTGGCTCGCCGATTCGAACCAACTCGAGACCTTCCGTCAGCCGTGCCAACCCCACGTTGTCTGTCGACATTCTGAGTCGGGCTGCGCGGAACCGGCGCTCGCAGTCCTCTAGTGCCTCCCAGCGTTCTTCCAGTGGCGACAAGTTCCAGCGCTCACACTTACGGCACACCACCCAAAGGCGACCATTGGCCGCGTCGAACGCCAGACGCCGACCTATGGGAAACGGCTCGATGACTTCGTTCGTCCCCAAAGGACGATTGCAGAACAAACACGTCGAATACACGTCACATCCCTCTACAATTCGATCGGCCCGAGGGCTGCAGATCCAAAGGAGATCTGTCTCTCACACTAAGATGACGCGAAGAGCGGCCCCGGGGTTGCCGGAGCCGCTCAACAATGCAGTCGTTTTCCCTGCTTCTAACTGCCCCCACCCTCGTACACCACGCGACCCCCGACAACCGTATACGTGACCTTGGCATCGAGAAGTCTTGCCGGGTCATCGTGACCCACCTCGATGAGGTTGGTATCAAACACGGCCAGGTCGGCAAGCTTGCCCGGGGTCAGAGTCCCCTTGATGTCCTCCTCAAAGGCAGCCCACGCCGGCGCCTTGGTGTAGGCTTCAATCGCCTCCTCGATGGTCAACCGCTCATCGGGGTACCAGCCTTCCGCCGGCTCTCCATTTAACGTCTGGCGCGTAACTGCAGCGTAGAGGCCATATACCGGATTCAGGAAGTAACGGGCGGCGTTCGTACCAGGGCTGTCACTTCCAAAGACGATCACAGCACCGGCAGCCTTGAGACTACGAAAGGCATAGGCACCGTTGCAGCGCTCCGGTCCAATTCTCTCTTCCATCCACCGCATGTCATCAGAGATGTGGTATGGATTCACTTCGGCAACTAGGTTGAGCTCGCCAAACCGCTCCATTTCGTCCGGTTCAACAACCTGGGCGTGGATCACCCGCCAACGATGGTCGCTATCCACCATGTCGCTCTCACGCAGTACCTTCTCGTAGATGTCGAGCAGGATGTGGTTACCCATGTCGCCGATCGCATGGACGTGTGGTGGGATCCTGGTGGGTACGGCTTGGAACAGAAGCTTCTCCAGGTTGCCTGCAGGGAAGTCGGTGTAGTGATTCTCGCGTGTAACTCTCCGCCACGCGTTGCGCTGCCCCTCCGGCAGCATGATCTGACGAATCAGACCACGATTGCCCGGATCGTGATCATACGGCTCGAAGAACATAGCTCCGCTGCTGCCCATGATTCCGTCAACGTATGCCTTGTAGCCGATGAACTTTATCCAATCGTCTCCCACACCCTCTGAAATCCCCAACGCAGCGATGCTGGATACCTCGTCCAACTGCGGTCGCAGCCCAAGACGCACCGTAAGCTCCCCGCGACGCTGCAACTCGCGGTACGCCATTACTTGGGGCGGTCGCGTGATGTCTTGGATGGTGGTGACTCCACCCTCTCCGGCCTCTTGAAGCACGGCACGCAAGTATGTGAGCCGTGTCTCAAACGGAAGCGGCGGAATCACGTTTCGCACGAGATTGACTGCCGCTCCTCGCAGAACCCCTGTTACGCGACCAGTCGCATCTTTGTCGATCACGCCGCCCTGGGGCGATCGTGTGCTTCGCGTGATGCCGGCCAGTTCCAGCGCTAGACTGTTGGCCAAGTACATCTCACGGTCGAAGCTGTTGATGAAGACCGGATGATTGGGCGTCACCTCGTCAATCATGCTACGATCCGGCGTGAACCGCTGACGGGCAGCGCTCACGCCTTCGCGTCCGGTAGAACCGGCCGCCCACTGTTCGTATGCTCCCCAATCGCCGCGGGTAATCCAGCTTCCCTCCGGTAGCCTGTCGGCTGCTCCTTCCAATCTCTCAGCGAACGCGCTCGGCTCGTGCACGTCCAGTAGGTTTACGCCCACCAGGAGTGCACCAGTTCCGTCTACGTGCACGTGGGCATCATTGAAACCGGGGAGCACAAACGCACCTTCCACGTCTATCCGGCGGGTGTTACGCCCCACATGGCGACCGATCTCTGAATTCGAGCCCACGGCGATGATGTGTTCACCCCTAACAGCGACCGCCTCAGCCCACGGTTGCGCGTCGTCCAGTGTATACACCTGACCGTTCACCAAGATGAGATCGGCGGTATCGGGAGCACTGCAGGCTGCCAGCATGCCCGTTACCACGACTGCGGCGAGAAGCCGTTTCATCTCATACCCCCGTTTTTCTGATTGGCTGAATGTGCGCCGGGTGAATGAAGCAGTGTGTGAATCGTTCTCAAGGCAACACGGTTAGGCACTCGCGCCCACGTAATGATAGGCTGAATGCTGCGGGATGGCGAGGAGAGCTGGAGGCTAAGGCAGCTACCCCCTGCCGACGGGCAAGATCAGGCAAGTGGGCCCGCCGCCACCTTTTCTGAATTCCGAAAGATTGAGACCGTGCACGGTGAATCCGTACTGCTCTAGGCGCTCCAGTGCTGCCTCGTTTTCCGTCACGTTCACGATTACCTCACCGCCTCCCAAGCATATCACGTTCCCGGGTGACGGCCCGCATGGCGGGACCTCGATGACGTCGAATCCTCGCAGAAGACGCGGCGGCAGGGCGCCTTCCGCGTAAGCCAACGTGCGCTCGCCAATCACGCTCAACGGGCCGCCGAGGTGCAGGTATCGCTGCGATACTGGTGCAAGCCGCGCCTCGTAGCCCATCCCGTCGAGCAATCGAGACAGCTGATCTGCCCCTTCCCGGTTCGTCCTTCGCGACAGACCGATGAAAGCCACGTCGCCTGCCAGAATGATGTCGCCCCCCTCCGCCGTGCCAGGCTGTTCCACCCTGCCCACGCATGGCTCTCCCAATCCCTCCAAGACCTGCGACATCCAGATCTCCTCTCCTCGACGCGCCTCTATTCCCATCCGAAGTTGCACGTATCCTCGAGGAGTGCACAAGGCCACGTCGCGCGGAAACACCGAGTTCGGATGCCCGACAAGCTCGGGAACGTCGACGACCGAGGCCCCGCTGCGCTGCAAAACACCCTTCAGCGCATCGTGTTGGCGCTTGGCGGCAGTCGGATCCGGTCGATCGGGGATGTTGTTGACTTCATGCGTGTTCGTATCGAAGTAGGCCTGATCGGGCGTCGACACGACGACCTGGGTCAGTCTGTCGGCCTCGCTTCTCAGCACACTACACCGAGCCGTCGTCAGGTTCCTCTGCCAGCAAACCGTTTACGGCTGACAGAAGATCCTCGTTCTCCACCGGCTTTTCCAAGGTTCTGACTCCTTCCATTCGCCTGGCGATGTCCAGGAACTTGGGTTGGCGTCGATAAGTGGAGCCGGATACCGCCAGGACCTTCGACCGGGGAAACTGCTTCTGTAGCTTACTGATGAATTCGAGTCCGTCCATGACCGGCATGAACAAATCGGCGATCACGAGATCTGCCGAGCTCTCGCCCAAGAGCCGCAGTCCCTCTTTGCCGTGTTCCGCTTCACGCACGTCGTGTCCGTCCCGCTCCAGTACTCGCTTGAACGCCCGCCTGACGGCGGTGTCATCGTCCACAATGAGAATCCGAGCCATGTTCCCAGGCCTCCAGAAACGTGGTGTTACTACGCTATCTCGAGTTCCACCCTGACCCGCCCTGGTTGTGCCTTTCCTGCCAATAGAAATACACCGGAACGCCGAGAACGGTGATCAGGAGGCCAGCCAGGGACTCAACAGGTCTCGCGATCAGGGTGTTCAGCAAGATCGCTGCCGTCGTCACGATGAAGGCCGCCGGGACCCACGGATATCCCCAAGTTCTATACGGTCTCGGTAAGTCCGGGCGCTTCCCGCGCAATACGAATACCGCCGCGGTGGCAGCAATCCAGAAGACGAGTGATACGAAGACGACGTAAGTAAAGAGTTGCTCGTAGCTTCCGGTCAGGGTCAACACGGCCGCCCAGACCGCCTGCGCGAGTACGGCAAACGCCGGGGTCCTGAACCGTGGATGGACCTCACCGACCTTACGAAAGAAGACTCCATCCTGCGCCATCGCATAATAGACTCGAGGCCCCACAAAGATGGCACCATTGAGGGCCCCGAAGGTCGAGACGATGACTGCGACGGACATCAATGCAGCTGCGGTCGCACCAAACATCGCCGTTGATGCTGCTTCGGCAATACGGACCACACCCGACATCCGCGCCACGGGAAGCGCCAACACGTACACGAGGTTGATGAGAACGTAGAGTCCTGTGATGACCAACGTTCCCAGAAGCAGTGTCCGAGGCAGGTTCCGCTTAGGATCACGGATCTCGCCGGCAATATACGTGATGTTGTTCCAACCATCGAAAGCCCACGACACCGCTACTATGGCAACACCAAAACCAACCCACAAGGCGGTAAAGCTCAGACCGGAGGGATTCACTGTCAGGTCCAGGGCAATGGTCGAGCCCATTGTCAGTCCCAACAGTATGAAGGCCACTATGGCCCCCAGTTTCAACACTGTGAAGAGGTTTTGCACCATCTTGCCGAACACCACGCCAACGAAGTTGATGGCCGACAGAGCGACGATAACAGCCACTGCAACCAGCTGTCCAGCGGAGAGCGTCAAATCCCAGCCGACTCCTAGGCGGGAGAGATCGATAGCCACCAGCGTTCGCGCAGTGGAAACAGCCGGAAAGAAATAGCCCAAGTACTCCGCAAACCCCACTCCAAGGGCAGCGATGGACCCACCCATAGACACGAGGAAGAGGATCCACCCAAACAGAAACGCTGCGAGACCGCCATATGCTTCGCGCAAGTACACGTACTGGCCGCCCGCCTCTGGCATGGCGGCACCGAGTTCGGCGAAGGTCAAAGCACCCGTGAGGGTCAATGCTCCGCCTACGAACCAAGCGAGAAGAAGAAGTGGAACGGAGGGAATGCTCTGGGCCATGATCCCTGTGGTTAGGAAGATCCCCGATCCGATTACGATGCCGACCATCATCATCACGGAGTCGAACAGGCCCATTTGCCGTAGTAACACCGGTTTCTCAGCGCCGCTGTTGCTTCCTTCTGCTCGGCCAAGGACCTCGCTGGATTCGTGCACAGCTTGTTTCTCCGACGCTAGCCCAGATACGGGGTCATATCTATCTTTTTCGCTGGATTGCGCCACCATTCACTCCAAAGCGAGACACCACCATGTCGACTTCGCGTCTTTTCTCTTCCGTTGCACTTGTGATGCTGGTCTTCCATACGACGCCAACGTTGGCGCAGCAGTCGCTGCTGCTTCGTCCCGACCGGGTGTTCGACGGCACACAGATGCACCGGGGATGGGTTGTACTCGTAGGTGAGAACCGCATCGTGGCGGCGGGTCCGGCCGATCAAGTTCAGGTGCCACGGGGATCACAGACCATGGATCTCGCTGGTTTGACCCTTCTCCCCGGACTCATCGAGGGCCATTCGCATCTACTGCTGCACCCGTACGACGAGACTCCGTGGACCGACCAGGTATTGAACGAGTCGCTGGGACAGCGGATTGCCCGGGGCGTGGTGCATGCTGAACGGACGCTGATGGCAGGAGTCACCACTGAGCGGGACCTTGGAACCGAAGGAGCGGGCTACGGTGATGTGGGTCTCAAGGAAGCGATCGAGCTGGGTGTGATACCGGGGCCGCGGCTGAAAGTCACCACCAAGGCCATCGTGGCAACAGGGAGCTACAATCCCAAAGGTGCACCGGAGCTTCAGCTGCCCAAAGGAGCCGAAGCCGCTGACGGCCACGACGATTTGATCAGGATCACACGCGATCAGATAGGGCGCGGAGCCGACTGGGTGAAGATCTACGCCGACTACCGCTGGGGCCCCAACGGAACCAACCGGCCCTCATTCACAGAGGCCGAATTGAGACTGGTGGTGGACGTCGCAGAGAGCTCCGGCCGACATGTAGTCGCGCATGCAAACTCGGCGGACGCCATGCGGCGGTCCGTGCTCGCCGGCGTCAAGACGATCGAGCACGGCGATGAAGCTGATCGTGAGGTGCTCGAGTTGATGGCTGAACGCGGCGTTGCGCTTTGTCCCACACTGGCCGCCTCTGACGCCGTCCTACAGTATCGCGGATGGCGCAAGGGAGTAGACCCGGAACCCGAACGAATCCGTCAAAAGAGAACCGTGTTCCGCATGGCGCTCGAGATCGGCGTCCCAATGTGCTTCGGTGGTGATGTCGGTGTGTATGCCCACGGTGAGAACGTGCGCGAGCTTGAACTGATGGTCGATTACGGCATGTCACCGCTTGCGACAGTGCAAGCGGCGACTTCGGGCAACGCCGAGATTTTGGAACTGTCAGACAGAGGCGCGGTCAGAGAGGGACTGCTGGCCGATCTCATCGCGGTCAGAGGGGATCCTACGGTCGATATCTCAGCGTTGCGCAACGTGGAGTTGGTCATGAAAGGGGGTGTGGTCTACAAACAGCCCTAGGGAACATCGAACATCGAACGTCGAACGTCGAACATTGAACATCCACGTTCGATGTTCGATGTTCGATGTTCGATGTTCAATGTTCCCTACCCCAGCTTCTCCCTAATCAGCCTGCTCACCAGCGCCGGTTTCGCTTTCCCGGCACTCCGCTTCATCGCCTGACCGACGAAGAACCCGAGCAGATTCGACGTGCCCGCCAGATAGCGTCTGACTTCGGCGGGGTGGGCGTCGAGCACCTCGTCGACCAGGAGCTCCACTGCCTCTTCATCCGCGAGCTGTTCAAGACCCCGCTCGCGCACGATATCATAGGGTTCGCCACCGTGCAGCGCCATAAGGGCAAACACTTCCTTCGCCACCGTGTGCGATATAGTGCCGTCAGCCACGAGAGCGACCAACGCTCCCAGTTGAGTACCGTCAAACGGAAGCTCGCCCACCGGCTTTCTCTTGGCCTCGCGCTGGACTTCGTTGATCACCCACTTTGCTACCGTATGCGCATCCGTATGCACCGCAATGGCGTCTTCCAGGTATTCACCGAGTTCACTGTTCTCAATCAAGATCTCGGCGTCGCTCACGGACAGTCCCAGGTCCTCGACGTATCGTTTCACCTTGGCCGCTCGCTCTTCCGTTCCCACGCGGACTCGTTGCCGAGGCGCATGCGACTGGGCGCGCGCCGCCACGCCTGCATTCTCCGAGCGCTCAACCGTTGCATTGTCGGTCTTGGAGCCTTCTTGCTCAGCCGTCTTCGCCCAGCTGTCTCGTAAGCCGATAGTGAGGTTGAACACGAGGTTGTCGGCAGAGGAATCGACCGCATCACTCACGAAGTAACCCTGTCTCTCGAACTGATACCTGGTGCCTGCGGGGTCCGCCTGCACGCTCGGCTCAACCAGAGCACTGGTCAAAATCGCTAGTGAATTGGGATTCAGAGAATCAGTGAAGTCACCGCCGTCAGGTACACCATCAGGGTCAGGTACTACGAACAGCCGATCGTACATTCTGACGGTGGCGGGGACGGCATGTTGGGCCGACACCCAATGCAGTGTTCCCTTCACTCTTCTACCGTCAGGCGCTCCGCCCCCCTTGGTATCTGGGTCGTAGGTGCAGTGAAGCTCAATTACCTCACCCGAATGTGGGTCTTTGATCACGTCTACACATTTGATGTAGTAGGCGTAACGCAGCCGCACCTCTCTGCCCGGGGCAAGTCTGAAGAACTTCT
This sequence comes from Gemmatimonadota bacterium, assembly GCA_039589275.1. Classification (GTDB taxonomy): domain Bacteria; phylum Gemmatimonadota; class Gemmatimonadetes; order Gemmatimonadales; family GWC2-71-9. The sequence continues at coordinate 25,589 of JBDHHP010000003.1, forward strand.
TGGGCGGGTCCTCCATGAAGTCATCACGCTCTATGTAAAGCTCTCGCGAAAAGGGTATTTGACGAGATCCCTCCTTCGGAATGTCGTGAGGATAGTAGGGAGCGTCCAGCAACTCCGTGTCGCCCTCCGGGTAGTTGATTAACACAACCTTCAAGGGTCTCAACACACACAGTACCCGCGGCACCATTTGGTTCAGGTCGTCACGGATCGCATGCTCAAATTTCTCCAGATCTACCCTGCTGGTGATCCTGGCCATGCCGACCATGCTGGCGAAGTTGCGGATCGCCGCCGGAGTGACACCGCGGCGACGTAATCCCGCTAAAGTCGGCATCCGCGGATCGTCCCACCCCGCGACGTACCCCTCCTTCACCAGACGTACCAGTTTGCGCTTGCTCAGAACCGTGTATTCGATGTTGAGGCGCGCAAACTCGGTCTGTTCGGGAGGCTCATTGAACCCCACGTTTTCGAGGACCCAATCGTACGGGGCCCGATTATCCTTGAACTCCAGACTGCAAAGCGAATGGGTCACTCCTTCGATTGCATCCTCAAGACAGTGAGCGTAGTCGTACATGGGGTAGATGCACCAATCATCGCCTCTGCGATAGTGATGCGCGTGGCGGATGCGATACAGCAGGGGGTCGCGCATCAACATGTTCGCCGCGGACATATCGATCTTGGCCCTGAGCACGTGTGCACCATCTTCGAACTCACCCGACCGCATCCGCTCCAACAGATCCAGATTCTCCTCGACTGATCTGTTCCGGTATGGGCTCTCTCGGCCTGGTTCGGTCACAGTACCGCGATACTCGCGGATTTCTTCTTCGCTCAGGCTATCGACGTAGGCTTTGCCATCCTTGACCAGCTTGACAGCGTATTTGTAGAACTTCTCGAAGTAGTCGGAAGCGTAGTAGAGACGATCCTCCCAGTCATAACCGAGCCAGTGAATGTCTTCCTGCATCGCCAGCGCGTACTTCTCCTCCTCGGTTATCGGGTTGGTGTCGTCGAACCGCAGATTGCAGAGCCCACCTTCATTCTCCTCGGCAATCCCGAAGTTCAGGCAGATGGCCTTGGCATGCCCGATATGGAGGTGGCCGTTAGGCTCAGGAGGGAACCGAGTCATTATCGGCCGACTGTACTTTCCGGCCTTCAGGTCCCGGGCGACTTTAGCTCGAATGAAGTCGAGCGAGCCTGATCGCTCCGACGATTCTGGCCCAGTCCCACCCACGTCCGAGATATCTCCTCTCACTCGCTGCTCGCTCTCTTCTATCCGCAGATCGCGGAGTCATACGCACGTGCCAGGTCCGACCCTGACAGAATAGTCGGATAAGAGCTCCGATCAAAGATCACCAAGATGCTGCGGCGGGGTGAAGCCGGCTCCACTCAAGGAAGCTCGGGTGGCTCGAAGGAAGTCATGCCTGGCGCTGTCCCCTGCTCCCTGACCAGGCCCGTGAGCCGATCCATCAGTTCGGAGAGCTTTGCGAAACGGCGGGTCATCTGCCGCTTGGTGATTCTCCGTAACGTGTACCAGAAACCCGAGAACACGCTTCCGGATACGCCTATGGCGGCCGCAACCGTGGCCGCTGTGCCGGCCCCTGCTCCGTCAAAGATCGCGCCCGTGATTCCAAGCGCGATCAAGCTCACTACGGTGAGCGGGATGAAGGCAACGCTCTGCGGTACTACGTCGTCATCAGTGATTCTGATCCGCGTCTTTCCGCTTCTCGGGCTAACTAGGACTTGGGCTCGTCGGCCGCCGGTCTTCGAGCTCCACGCCAGCGATGTTCCCAAGGTCTCTACTAGGTCACCCATTTCGCCCACTGACACGCGGATTTCCTCAAGTAGCATCGCGTAGTCTGCCGCACTGATCTCAGTCTCCACGATCCGTTCGAGCTCGATGGTCTGACGGACGCCCATCGGCCCGCCGAACTCGAGACCCGTCGGTCGAGACACAAGGTCACCGGCCGCCTCACTCACATGTTCTGGCGCAATGCCGACCTCAGCCGCTATCTGTTGAATCCCGCCCAGCGAGAGAGCACCGCTTTCGGTGGGCTCCGCCCCGTCCAACTCCGCCGCGCGCTCCATGATCTGGCGGGCTTGTGCTTCATGGTACTTGATACCGTCAGAGTAACTCCGCTCCAAAGCAGCCGCGTATGCACCGGGCGTCGCGAACCGTTGCTCGGATCGCGGTGCCATCGCCTTCACCAGCGCCTGTTCCAACGACCCCGGCAGAGCGTCCAATTGTCGTCGGTGTTGAGGCAAGGCGTCGATGAACCGGCGCAACTTGATTGCCTCGTCGGAGGGCCACATGCCAGGCGTGTCTCCCACCAGCATCTCGTACGTGACACAGCCTAGGCTATAGACATCTGTTGCCACGCTGAGATCGACCCTCCCCGCCGCCTGCTCCGGGCTCATGTAGCCCAACGTCCCGAGAGGGAAACCGGAGCGTGTGAGCCTCTCGTCGCCGGCGGTGATTACAGCTCTGGCTATCCCGAAGTCGGTCACCACCGCGTGACCCTGCAGCAAGAGTATGTTCTCTGGCTTGATGTCGCGATGGATGATCCCTTGGCGATGAGCGTAATCGAGCGCGTCGGCTACTTCCCGGGTCAGCGCGACAGCACGCTCGTTCTCGATCTGTCGCTCACGGTTCAGTTGGGACCTGAGCGACGGTCCCTCAACATAGGGCATCACAAAGTAGAGGAAACCGTCAGCGGAACCAGAGTCGATCAGCGTGAGAATGTGAGGGTGCGTGAGCTGCGCGGCAATCTCGATCTCATTGAGAAACCGCTCGGTGCCGATGACCTCTGCGAGATCCGGTCGCAGAACCTTCACCGCCACCTCTCGGCCGTGCTTCAGGTCCTGAGCCAGATAGACGGTAGCCATCCCTCCCCGTCCAATGACACGCTGGATAACGTACAGATGTGACAGGGCGGACCTGAGAGACTCCGGTATGTCGCTCATGGCCCGTAAGGTAGTGGTTTAATCCTTGAGGATTCGTTCCGGGGGATCGTCGAGATCATCGAACTGTCCGCTACGGGCCGCCAGCACGAAGAGAACCACGAACACCGCACCCAGCGCGACTGCGATTGGAACCAGGAATAAGACGGCATTCACGCGATGAGCCTCCGTACCTTGGCCTCGACCCGCGATGCGCCCCAGATGACCATCGCGCTCGATAACGGCATGAGCACGGCTGCGACCAGGGGATTCACGTAACCGGCAGCAGCGGCTCCGACCGCAACGACATTATACGCGATCGAGCGGGCCTGATTCAACCGAATCGCCCGATGACATGCATATGCCGCGCCGAACGCAATAGGGATGGAAGCTAGACTGTCAGACGATATCACACCGTCCGCGACCAGAACGGAACTGGCAGCGCCTGTGCCCATCGCGACACCTACGTTCGCCTCGGCGAGGCCCGGTCCATCGTTGATCCCGTCCCCCGCAAACAGGACCTTGCTGCCCGCGGCGCGCCTGCCCTTGATCCACAACGCTTTACCGATTGGATCGATGCGGGCAACGACGGTGTCGACGCTCGTTTCACCGCCGATCCGATCGGCCACGTCCTTATGATCACCCGTGAGAAGCGCCACGTGTAGGCCCCTTGCATGGAGGCTCTCGACAGTGTGAACAGAACCCGGTCGAACGACATCGCCGAGTCGAATTGTCTGCTCTGCACCGATGTCGTTCAGCAACCGGACTTCCCCTGGTCCGCCCGCCCTCAAGCGCCATTGCCGCCCGTCAACTCGACCCGAAATCCCGACACCAGGTTGCTCGGCGATTTCGGTCCCTCGGGGCAGCGGAATATGGCGGCGTGCTGCCTCATCGACGATGGCGCGGGCAATCGGATGGGTGCTGTACCGCTCCAGACCGGCCGCCACCCGTAGAGCCTCATCGTCGGCGTCCAACACCGCCATTGCCCCCTTGGTGACTGTACCCGTCTTGTCGAGCGCTACCATGTCTACGTCAACCAAGTCTAGCAGTGCGTCCGCCGAACGAAATAGCAGACCCCTTCTGGCAGACGCACCCAGACCTGCGGCAGCGGCGAGAGGTCGTGAGAGCGCCAACGCACATGGGCAAGCCACGACCAAGACCGCAACCGCGCGTGTGACCGCAACTCCGAGACCGGCCGCTGAGACCCAGCCCACAAACGTAGCCGTAGCCACCACTAGTGTGCCTGCCGTGAACCACGGTGCAATGCGGTCGGCCGAGGTTGTCCGGGTGCCCCTATCCACCGCCTGCCGCAGCCGCTCCGCCATCTGTTGCAGTACGGTGTCCCCTCCGACCGCGGTCACCTCAATCGTGAGTGCACCCTCTAGCAGCACGGATCCAGCAACGACCTCGGTGTCCATTCTTGCTTCGATTGGCTCCGATTCGCCAGTGATGTGGGCCATACGGATGCTACCCCTACCGTCGATCACCTTCCCATCCGCTGCGACCTCTTCACCGGATCCAATGTCGATCTTGTCGCCGGGCTGCAGTTGGTCTGCCGGCACGACCTCGACACTTCCCGCTGTCGCACGGCGGGCTGTCGCGGGAACGGACGCAGCTAGAGACACAGCGGCCTCGGCTGCACGTCTCCTGCCCCTGGATTCCAGCATCCGCCCCGCGAGCAACAGAGCTACGAGCATGGCCAGCGAGTCCACGTACGCATGCTCATGTCTCAGAGTCGCGATCACGCCCTGTCCGTAGAGGACAGTCACACCAAGCGCGATGGGTAGGTCCATGTGTAGCACGCGGTTTCTGAGTCCGGACACCGCACCCGAGAAGAACGGCTGTGCGCACCACAGTGCCACAGGTGTTGCGAGAATGAGCGACGCCCACTGGAACAAGACAACGAACCGTGGATCCATCGTGCTCCACCAACCCGCGTAGAGCGCAATCGACATCATCATGATGTTTGCTGCCGCAAACGACGCGACGCCGAGACGCAGCAGTAGATCCCGATCGACGGTCGCTTCCTCACCAAGTAAGCGTGGTCGGTATCCTAAGGTGGCGACGCGGCCGGCCAACTCATCCAGTCGAACGCGTTCGGGATCCCAGCGTAGCGTGCAGCGGCCGGTAGCGTAACTGACGCTGGCCTCCACCACGCCGGGTGTTCTCTGCAGCACGTGTTCAGTGACCCAGACGCAGGAGGCACATCGCAGTCCGTCGATCACGAGCCGAGTCCGTGCGACACCGCCCGCATCCGTGTCGACTGGAACAGTGGTCCAACCTCCCTCCAGTTGGCGCGACCGGGGTGCTAGTGCTTCACGCTCTGCGTAGTAGCGCTCCAATCCAGCGCCACTGATGAGAGCAGCCGCCATCTCGCAACCGCCACAGCAGTACGCGTCCTCAGCGCCCTCTACCGCTGTTCCACAGTGCGGGCAGTGTCCAGTCGCTACCCTGGAGCTCCTGGACCTCCGAGACTTAGCGCTGCTCGGTTTGGTAAGAAGGGACAACTTCGTCAGCCCCGTGGACCGCGATGAAGATGAATACCAAGTTGACCAGGATCATCAACAAGAGCCCGATGACGATGCCGATCGGCCACCGCCGGTCAGCCCTTCGCGCCGACTGCTCCGACATCTGACCCTGTCTTGAAAGTGACATCCCTTACAAGTTCACCCTTGGGAGAGGCTATGTAGACTCGTATCCGAATCGTGCGCTGCAAGCTGTCGTCGAGCGGCACGCGAATGACGAGGGGAGTGGTGCGGCTTTCGGAGGGACCCAACGTTATCGGCGGCGCAACGACCTCGGCTCGCTCCAACCCTTCCACTCGAACGCGGTACGCTACCGGCTCAGACGATGGATCGTTGTTCGTGACCTTGAGTAAGTAGGTATTCCGCACGTACCCGTCTGCGTCAATCGTGAAGAGCGATCCTGGCGCCCGATTGACCGTGGCCTCAAAGGGCACACGTCCAACGACCATCGCACCGCCGGTTACAACCAGTCCGACAAGCAGAGCTGCGTACGCCAAGCTGCGACCTCGCACCAATCGAGGCCTCTTGCCCTGTTCCATCTCAGTCACGCTGGTATACGCAACCAGCGTTGGGTGTCCTAGCTGCTCCATAACGCCAGTGCAAGCGTCAATGCAACGGGCGCAGGCTATGCACTCCAACTGGAAACCATCCCGGATGTCGATCCCGGCTGGGCACACGATGACACACTTACCACAATCGATGCAACGCCCGTCGTTGGCTGCCTCCTTACCTCCACGCGGTTCTCCGCGATCCGGTAGATACGAAATCTGTATGGTCTCATTATCCGTGAGGGCACCCTGGAAGCGTGCGTACGGACACAGGTAGTTGCAGAACTGTTCCCGAAACCATGCGAAGTCGAAGAACCATACGAAGGTGAAGAATCCCACGAGCGCGTACTCAACGGTGCCGCCCTGCCCAGTCCAAAGATCCCACGCGCCAGCGAAGTAGCTCATGAAGGCCATCGATACAACAAAGGCCACCAGGAGAAACGAGCCCCACTTTGCCACCTTGCGCCACACCATGTCGAATGACGGGCCGATTCGCTCGCGCCGCAGCCTAGTGCTGCGATCCCCTTCGATCCACTTCTCGATCGGCCGGATCCACCACTCGAGAAACACGGTTTGTGGACACGCGTAGCCGCACCAGAGCCGTCCGAACAGCGACGTCGCGAAGAACAGGGTGAAGGCCAAAAACAGCAGAATGACGAGCAGGAAGATCGTGTCCGACGCCGTGAAGATCGCGCCCAGCACAAAGAGCTGGCGCGATTGCAGGTCGAACAACAGCGCCGGCCTGCCGCCGACATGCAACCACGGAGTGACAAACAACACGAGGTGCAAAGCCAGGAAAGTCCACCGTCTGATCGAGGTGAACTTGCCCTTTACAGATTGTACGTACACCCACTGTCGGGTGCCGGAGAATCCTACCATCTATGCCCGTTCAAGTCCCCGGCTCCCTCCCCAGGGCTTCAGAGTTCTTGGTCATCACGTACGCTGCGACATTGTTCACACCTTCCGCGCCAAGCACCAGTCCCCACGCAACCATTCCCTTCTCGGGGACTCCGTTCGTGACGATCCGAATGACGTCGGCTGATGTACCACCGTGTATCCACTCGTCGTCGAGGAAACTCGGCCCGATTCCACCCTCGAGATTGGACCCGTGACAAGCAATGCAGAACTGAGCGAAGATGCCCTCTCCCGCCGTCACTGCCGCGGCGGTGATCACGAAATCCGCCCCCGCCACCTGCGCGGCAGCTGGCGCCTGTTCAGCAGGCGCCGGTGCGGCCGTTACCGACGGATCCGCGTTTCTCGACAGAACGTACGCCGTAACGTTGTTGACGGCTTCGGCGCCGATGATCGGCGCCCAGGCGAGCATGCCCTTCTCGACTACGCCATTGGTGACCACGTTGATGATGTCTTCAGATGTACCACCGTGTATCCATTCATCATCCAACAGATTGGGGCCAATTCCGCCTTCGAGGTTGATTCCGTGACACGCAACGCAATTGGTCCGGAACACCTGTTCTCCGGCCGCGACGGCCGCATCCGTAACCTCGAACGAACCCACACCCGCGCCAGTCAAGCCCTCCGGCCACCTCTCCTCGGCGGCAGCGATCTCTTGCGCCAGAGCGGCCTGAGGTGAGCGGTCGGCTATGAAGTGGTAGTGGATCAGGTAGCCCAAACCCCAGATTATGGTGATCCAGAACAGCCCTAACCACCAATCCGGTAGAGGATTGTCGTATTCCTGAATGCCGTCTGCCTCGTCCTCGTGGCCGAGGACAATGTCTCTCTCTTTCTTGTTCACTGCTCGCCTCCGTCAGAGAGGGGCATGCGGGCTGCCTCCTCGAATTTCTCTTTGTTTCTCGGCGAAAACGCCCACCATGTGCAGACCGCGAACCAAGAAATGAAGAGCACGGTCATGAGGCCCATCAGCCACCCAAGCGAAATCAATCGGGCCGCTGCTTCGATTAGCGGGTTCACCGGGCCCCCGTTGGTGTGGTGAGGCCTTGCTCGATAGCACGGCGACCATCCTGTCCCAACCGTTGCAGATAAGATATGAGCGCCACAATCTCGCGGTCGGGCTCCGTCTCGATCCTTGCTTCCATGAGTCGGGCAACTACTGCGTCGCCTTGTGTCCGCAAAGCCCCGGGGACGCTAGCGAGATCGACGTCGTAGTATGGCGTTCCGGATCGCATTAGGGCCCTTACGGACGCCGTAACATCGTCAGGATCAATGCGCCGCTCCAACAGCCAAGGGTAGGGCGGCATCACACTCCCCGGTGTAGTACTACGTGGATCCCGCATGTGTTCGTAGTGCCAAGCGTCAGGGTACTTGCCGCCAACTCGGTGCAAGTCAGGGCCAATCCTGCGGGAGCCCAGAAGAAACGGCCGATCATACCTGTATTCGCCGGCGCGTGACCATTCGCCGTACCGCAGCAGCTCAGAGCGCATCGGCCGAACCATTTGGGAATGGCAGACGTAACACCCCTCACGGATGTAGATGTCGCGACCGGCAACCTCCAGGGCGGTGTATGGGGACACCCAATCGGGCCGCTCCGGTCCGGCGGCCACCGTGAACATCGGTGCTATCTCAACTATGCCACCGATTGATATGACGATCGTCGTCACGATAGCGAACAGTCCTGCTTTGCTCTCGAGAACCCGGCGATGGAATCTCTCTTGTTTGGCTTGCGTGTCAGACATGGTTTTCTCGCCTCACGAGACCGCAACAACGGGAGCAGGCGTTTGGACTTGCGCTTTGCTCTGACCCACCGTGCGAATGAGGTTCCACATCATCATCAAGGCACCGACCAGGTAGAGCACACCGCCCACCAAACGCATCCAGTAGAACGGATCCAATCGATTCACGATGTCCATGAACGCCGGGCTAGACAACAGGCCCTGATCATTCACGCCACGCCACATCAGTCCCTCCATGAGTCCGGCCGCCCACATCGAGACCGTGTATAGCACGATTCCAACAGTAGCGAGCCAGAAGTGCGTGGTTGCCCAGTTCGGGTAGGCCAAGTCTCGCTTCCATAATCGCGGCACCATCCAATAGAGCGTGCCGAACGCCATCATACCTACCCAACCCAAAGCCCCACTGTGCACATGTCCTATGACCCAGTTGGTGAAGTGGGCAAGTCCGTTCACCGCTCTTATCGCCATCATCGGACCCTCGAACGTCGCCATGCCATAGAAGCTCACCGCCACCACGAAAAACTTGAGCACGGGGTCGGTGCGCACCTTGTTCCATGCGCCGCGAAGGGTGAGCAGGCCATTGAGCATTCCGCCCCACGAGGGAGCCAACAGCATAATGCTGAATATCATTCCGAGTGTCTGGGCCCAGTCGGGCAACGCCGAATACAGCAGGTGATGAGGACCTGTCCATATGTAGAGGAACACTAGCGACCAGAAGTGCACGATCGACAACCTATAACTGTAGACCGGTCGCTCGGCTGCGCGGGGTAAGTAGTAATACATCAATCCGAGAAACGGAGTGGTCAGAAAGAACCCAACCGCATTGTGACCGTACCACCATTGAACCAAGGCGTCCGTCAATCCAGAATAGAGAGGGTAGGACCTGAACAGCGAGGCTGGCACCGCCAGACTGTTCACGATGTGAAGCACAGCAATGGTTATGACGAAAGAGATGTAGAACCATATCGCAACGTAGATGTGCTTCACCTTTCGGACCGCTAGCGTGCCGAAGAAGTTCACCGCGAACACGACCCACACTACTGCTATTGCGACGTCAATAGGCCAGATCAGTTCGGCGTATTCCTTCGATTGCGTCATGCCCAGGGGTAGCGTGATCGCCGCAGCCACGATGATTGCCTGCCACCCCCAGAAGTGTACTCGAGACAACAGATCGTTCCACATCCGAGTCTTGAGTAGGCGCTGCATCGAGTAGTAGATGCCGGCAAAGCAGATGTTGCCTGCGAATGCGAAGATCACGGCATTCGTGTGGAGGGGACGCAGCCGCCCAAAAGTTGTCCAAGGCAAACCCAAGTTTGCCGGCCACCAGGCGAGCTGAAGCGCGATGATCACTCCAACCAACATCCCCACCACGCCCCACAGGACTGTGGCGCCGAAGAACAGGCGGACTACGTCATCATCGTAGATCGACCGGTCCGCCTTAACTGGATTGGTATATTGCATAGAACGTTTTCCCGACCATCATGGGGAGTATGCATCTGATAGAATCTGATCATACTTGCGGCATGAAGCAGGTCAAGTCCTGAAAAATCGTGAGATGACAGCATGATTGGTCTGCTTGGTGCGGCTCTCATGGCCGGCCTGGTTGGTAGTCCGCACTGTATCGGGATGTGCGGTGGCTTCGCGGTGTTATGCGGTCGCAAGATGCCCGATACCGCCGCGTGGCACCTGGGCCGGATGACCAGCTATGCTGCGCTTGGTGCGCTGGCGGGCGCATTCGGTTCCATGGTTCCCGGACCCTCATGGGCTGCGGCCGTCGTGTCCTTTGGACTGATGCTGTGGTTCTCCGCAGCACTCGCCGGACTCGTCCCCGAACCACGGGTGGTCATTCCCGGGCTCCGCAAGCTAGGCAGTGCAATGGCGGACAACCCCGGTCTGCCCACGCGTTACATGTTCGGAATCGTGAACGGTCTTCTGCCATGTGGGTTGGTCTACGCAGCGCTGAGTATACCGGTGGCAACGACATACGCCGGGTGGGGAGCGTTGGCAATGATTGCGTTCGGCCTGGGAACCGTGCCGGTGCTCTCTGCCATAGCCCTGGGGGTGCGGAGAGTAGTCGCACGCGATATCCGGGTTCGAAGAGTGGTGGCGGCTGGTGTCCTAATAGCCGGCATGTGGTCTATCGGACTGCGACAGGGAGTTCTCGGGTCGCATAACATGCACGGATCGCAACAACATGAGATGGCCGATCCGGACTCACAACCCGACGCTCACCCAATGGAGCATTAGGGCGGGCGGGCCATCCCACCCGACCCAATTGCGGCTCGAGGTGTAGCAGAAATCAATAGCGCTCACCCCCCGGCATACGGCAGGCCTCGGCTATCGTCACCAATGAGACGTCTCTTAATACCGCTGGTAGTAATGCTTTGGGGCTGCGACCTCGTTTCCAGCTCCGAAGCAACCGAGCCCCTGACCGAGTTCGCGCTCTCCGCTCACATCGAGTTCTTGGCAGGTGACAGTTTGTATGGTCGTGGGTCCGCCACGTACCGCGAACTCCAAGCCGCCCAGTACATAGCCGCCGAGTTCTCCCGATTCAACCTGGAACCAGGTGTCCTAGGATACCTGCAAGAGTTCTCAGTGCAGGATTCAAGCTCCAGAAACGTTCTTGGAGTGGTACCGGGTCAGGGAGATCTCTCCGGCCAGTGGGTGGTCGTCGGGGCCCACTATGACCACCTGGGATTCAACCAGCTCGGTCAGGACTCGATCGTCATCTACAATGGTGCCGACGACAACGCATCAGGCACCGCTCTGCTCTTGGAATTGGCGAGATACATGAGCCACTACTTCATGCGGGGCGAAGGGGAGAACGACGCGCGACGTTCGATTCTATTCCAGGCCTTCGGATCCGAGGAAGTGGGGTTGCTCGGGTCCCGTCACTTCGTAGAGAATCCCACTGCACCCCTCGACAGCGTGGTGGCAATGGTGAATCTGGACATGGTGGGCCGAATGACGAACGACATGCTGATGGTTGCCGGATCAGGAAGTTCCCCGACGTGGACGGGCCTGCTGGAACAAGTGAACGACGAGGGGCTCAACATCGTCTACGACGACGGCGGTCTGCAACGGAGCGACCAATTCCCGTTTCTTGCGGCGGGCATCCCCGTTCTATTCTTCACAACCGGTCTGCACAGTGACTGGCACCAACCCACGGACGACTCCTGGCTGATCAACAGCGCTGGGATCGTGCGTGTTGGGGACCTGGTGCTGGAGGTGCTCGCAAGCGTCGTGGAGTCGGAGGAGCGGCTGTGAGGGACGGTGAGGGATGGCGAGGGATGGCGAGAGACGGTGAAGGGGGGCGAGGGCGGGAAGAAACGGTGAGGGCCGGAGAGGACGGATGTCGCTCGGGTGATTCTCCGGTGACGCCAACGACTTAGTGTGTCACTGTAGCCCACGCCACACGGGCTGCTTTCGGGCGTGCCGGCGACCTTTGCTGCGTCGCTAGGGCCTCGTGGCAAGGAACGAGCGAGCGCCACCCGCTCGGCCCGGCACGCCCGACCATCCCCAGATATCCCGGACATTTACGCCCACATACGCATCGCCGCACACCGTTCTCGCGATGGCGATTACTGTGGAAATACTGCTTCGGGCTCACTAATGAGTCGGCGGAATCGATCGTTGTCGCGCAGTGGATTGAAGAAGGGGTGCACGCGCAGCAGCGCTCTGGAGTAGCGCGATGGTACATTGACCACCGTTTCCAGGTGGTCCACGGCCTCGTCATGGTCTCCCAGCATTAGGCGAACCCGCGCGAGGTCGAAAAGCATGTCTGGACCCTCAATAGGATTCTCGACCAGGGGCATGGCAGCAGCTGCGGTGGTGGCCTGCTCGAGTGCCCGCTGTCGGTCGCCCAGACCCGCATACATCAGCGCCAATGAAGCGCGCGCTGCGGGCTGGTCAGGTGATTCCTCGAGCATCCGCTCAATGGCAACGCGCGCAGTGTCGAAGTGGACGCTCGCCTCGCTCACCTCCCCGCGAGTGTACAAGGACAGGGCGAACGCACAATGGTACCTGGCTTCCGCCAAGTCCGACAGCCTCTCGAGGCCGTGGGCGACACGGACGTAGTCGGAGCCGACCAGAGGCAACCAAAGCTGTCGCGGGCGCCCCAACATGCAATGTGCAACCTCATGTGACCCGAAGAGCTGCGAGGCCTCGCGCAGCCCTTGCACAACAGCACCTACGTCCCCTGAGTCAACCAAACGGACCCATGCCTCGGTCACGTGGTTGCAGGCAACATCGGGTGCAATGTCGACTAGGCGCTCTGCGTAGTTCGCGGCCGCACCATAATCCCTCACGTACAGATGAGTCTCAATGAGATCCGCCATCGTCCGGCGACCCCGGGGTGCAAGCAGTGCGAGCTGCTCCTGGCTTTCGATAGACTCACGCCACAAACCACGACGCCGCTGCACCAGGCCGCGGAAGTACAACGCGTCGAGGTTGTTGCGGTCGTCTGCGAGGATGAGGTCCGCGACCTCCAACGCCATGTCAGTCTGGCCCTGCACATAGTAGAACAACGGTGACAACGCACGACCGGAACCCAACGCCACGGCTCGATCCAAAGACTCCTCGGCCCTTCGCAAGTACTCCGGGTCTCCAGCAATCCGGTACAGCGCACTGTAAGCCTCCGCTAGCGCACGGTGCGCGTCGGCGAACATACTGTCTTCAACGACTGCCACCTCGAGTTGTTGGACCGCGCGATGTTGGTCTTCGAAGCGATGTGATCTGCTGCTGAATTCCCGAGCACGTAGGTAGCTACGCCACGCCCTTCGGCTTTGGGTGGGCGTATCGCTCAACTGCTCGAGCTCTGAGGGTTGGAGCGCAACATCCAACACCTGAGCAACTCGTCTGGTAATGTCCGCAGGGACTTCAAGCAGCGACAGAAATCCGCTTCGGTCTTCGTAGGTCTCCGCCAAAGTGATGCTGCAGTCTGATGCCTGGATCAGCTGCGCATCCACCCTCCTGCTCTGCGGATCCTCCCCTGCACGGCCACTAAACACCGTGAGATCCAGCAAATACGTTGCGCCCAAATCATCACCGATCTGTTGACAAGTCTTGCCTGTCGGATCGTATTCCCCTTCAGTGTAATACGCGATGACTGAGAGTCCCGACAGTCGTGCCAGCCGAATCTGCGTTTCACTGGCCAGTACATCGTAGCGCACAGCGCTGTCCATTGGGGTCGGGCTCTCAATTGGAAGGACCGCGATTCGCGGTGTGCTTCCATCCCGCTCTCCGACCAACAGCCGACTTGATACGTAGCCAATAGACATTCCCGCGATCGCGATAGCGGACCATGCGCCAGCTCGAACGGCCTTTGACCACCTCGATGCTCCGGTCTTGACACCAACTGCCTCGACGGTCCGCTCGGCACCGTCACCTGGATGCTCATCATGGTTCGCGAGTCGCGTTACCCCCGTTCGATTCGGAGCGGCTCGAAGCTGCTCCAACAGCTCGGTCACCTCGGGACTCGGAGCCGCGCCGAGCTCGCCTCGTGTCGCAGTGGTGTGCAGTTCCGCCTGTCGGATAGCCTCGGCGGACTCGCCGAGTGCATCCAGGTCTCGCATCAAGTGGAGCACCGCTTGCCCGTCACAGGGATCTTGTGCGACCCATCGCTCGCACCACACCACGGCCTGCTCGAAATCCCCGCTTTCTTCCGCGCGCCTCGCCAGCTCTCTCAGAGCGCGCTCGTGCGTTCGGAGCAGTCTGCGCCTCTGGCCCTCGACCCAGCGATCAAACTCCGGCGCGCCATGGAGGAAGAAACCCTGCATAAAGTGCGAATCGTACCACCCCACCGCCTCTTCCAACTCGCCACGCTCAATTGCGTTGTCGAACTCGCACACGTCACACCAGAGGTGATCAGCATCTACCCCTACTTCCTCGGTGCCCCTGGAGACGAAGGTCTGCTCCCCCAGACTATGCCTCAATCCATGTAGCGCCTGACGCAACGCCGCTCGAGCGTGGTATTCGTCCAGGTCTGGCCAGAAAATTCCGAGGATGGTATCACGTCTCTGCAGCCGTCCCAATGCTTCAATCGCGAGATAGCTGAGCAACGCCACACGCTTTGGCTGTGCTAAGACGGATTCCAGCGGCCGCCCGTCGGGTCCGAGCAACCGAACCAAGCCCAGAGTATAGAGCCTTAACATTGACACGCGAGGGTCACGATCAGCTGCACCACATGCAATCCAGCACGACGGGAACACGTATTCTGCACCACGTGCGTGACTTCCACGTGACGTCCAGGTAACGCATCCCTAACGGGCAAGCCTAGGGTGGCGGTCTGTCGTCATCTCAGCGTCACCTGAGAGTCACCGGCGGTACCTCGCACGCCTACACAACGCCGCTGGTTCACGCTTTTGTAACGCGTAAGTGACACTCCTGACGCAACTTAGCCCAGAAGTACCTAGCTCGAGTTCGCAAGCGACGCTCGGGCGCCACGTTTTGGTGTTTCGCTGCTACCAGAAGGACCTACTGTCCGCTTTGTATTTCGACCGGGCCGACCTCCTCCAGGTGTGGCGATCTCAGCAGGAGTCATGGCCATGTTCCCTCAAACCTCTAAGCGCCTCATCGTATTGTCAGCGACACTAGTGATTGCCTGCGCTACGACGAATGTGCCTCTGGCAAGGTCTACTGACCGAGTCGTCCGCCAGCACAGGTGCATACTGACGGTGAAGAACCGCCACTGGAACGATGTCGAAGTGTTCGTAGCAATGGGTTCGACGCGCGTGCGCCTCGATCGCGTTATCAGCGGCGCAACGAAGACCCTGCACATTCCCCAGGGCATGGTGGGCGCGTCTGTACGGTTGGAGCTGAGGCCGACCGGAGGAGCGCGGCATTTCGCCACCAGCGCGGTCTACTTCGGGCCAGGCCAAGAACTCGAGCTGTGGGTGTCGGCTGACATCACAAAGTCGTCATTGCATACCTGGTAGTCCTCGGGATACCCTACGCACAGGAACCCCGGCACAAGAAGTCGGCGCCGGGGCTCTTTACCCTGTCTCCGGTTCTGATCGAAACGACGGCGAGCTGATGGTATGCGCCGGGCCCGGGTGTGACTGGCCCCCGGCTCGTCCCTTCCGTCGAGAACGCCAGCTTAGCAGATAGCTGCCCAGCACACGACCATCAGCTGGAACAAGACGAGGCCACCAGCGTTACCCTAGGGTGACCTAGGCGTTACCTGGTCGTCACTCGCGTCTGGGGGAGCGACTGTTCCTCAATGGACGGATTCGCGCCCTCGAGTTGCGATGATCGCCTTGCGGCGCTCGTAACTCTATCTTTGAATCGAATCCACACTGGAGGTCCCATGTCCATTGCCGACACCCTCATTCAAGAACTCGAACAAGAAGCAGCGACTACCCGCCAACTCTTGGAGCGGGTACCAGAAGACAAGCTGGACTGGAAACCCCACGACAAGTCAATGCCACTCGGCAGACTCGCCACCCACATCGCGGAATTACCGAGCTGGGGCAAGGTGACGATCGAGCAAGACGTTCTCGACATCAGCGAGGGGTTCACGCCAACCATCCTCGGTTCTGTCACCGATATCCTAGACTGCTTCGACAAGAACACAGCTGCGTTCAAGGAGCTGCTGACCCGCACACCCAACGAGGAGCTCATGAAGACCTGGACCATGAAGCATCGGGACCAGGACGTCTATTCGGCACCTAAGGCAGGCGTGGTACGCAGCATGGTCATGAACCACCTGGTGCATCACCGCGGCCAACTCACCGTGTTCCTGCGGCTGAACGATGTGCCTTTGCCGATGACCTACGGCCCCTCGGCGGACGAAACGGGAGGCTTCTAAGGCGAGGGTGGCGACCTGAAACCCGTATTGCGTCACCAGCCGCTACACACCTGATCGTCCATGTACGACCACATCGGTTCGATCCTCGAAACCCGGCCCGTTGCCCCTTGCGCCGGAGCTGTCATTGGACGATCCCGTGATAGACGCGCGGTCCGAGCATTCCGGCTGGGTACCGGGGACTTCCGGATTAGCCTCTTGGGAGGTTGTCATGCTGATGAGCCGGTTGGCCCCCGGATGCTACGCCACTTGGCCTCGTACCTGGCACAGCTGCCAAACGATGATCCGCTAGTTCGTGACCTCGAATGGTGGATCGTTCCTCACGTCAACCCCGATGGTGAGCAGCGCAGTCGCAACTGGAATCGAGGCAGCGAGAAGCAGTATGACCTCGTGACGTATTTGCTGAACGTGATTCGCGAGAAGCCAGGCGACGACATCGAGTTTGGGTTTCCGAGCGATAGGCACCAACACGAGGTCCGTCCGGAGAACCGCGCCGTGTTTGAGTGGTGGGGCGAATCCGCCGGCCCGTTTGCGTTGCACGTCTCGCTACATGGGATGGGGTTTGCTGCGGGCCCTTGGTTCCTGATAGAGGCCGAGTGGCAGGATCGCTGCGCCATCCTGAAGTCGCGCTGTGCCGCTCGCGTGCGGCAACTGGGGTACGAGTTGCACGACGTGGAACGCAATGGCGAGAAGGGGTTCTTCCGAATCGGTCGGGGTTTCTGTACGCGACCGGACTCACGTTACATGCGCGATTACTTCCTGGACCAAGGAGATCCGGATACCGCGCTGTTGTTCAAGCCAAGCTCTATGGAGACGATCAGGTCGTTTGGCGGTGATCCACTCACTCTGGTTTCCGAGATGCCTCTCTTCATCACGCCTGGTGTCGGCGAGAATCTGGGCCCGCCCGACCCGGTCGCCGTGGCATGGAAGCGTAGGATCGAAGAATGGAGGCTGCGCCTTGCTTCTCAAGACGACGACTCAGCAGTCCGACAAGAGGCCGCTGACATGGAGTTGATACCCATGCCAGTGAGAGATCAGATGGAGCTGCAGTTGACTTTCGTAGCGGCGGGAATTGAGCAGGTGAGAAAACAGAGGAAGCAGTGAGCAGCGAGCAGTCCGTCCCCTGGTGATCCCTGGGTTGTATCACCAAGGAGCGTACTGCTCCCTGCTCCCTGCTACTGCACTATCTCCACCAACTCCAGCTCGAAGACCAACGTCGCGTTGGGGCCGATCAGCTGGCCTGAGCCGCGCTCGCCATAGCCGAGGTTGGAGGGAACAACGAGCCAGTACCTGCTGCCCACGTTCATGAGTTGTAACGCTTCCGTCCAACCCGCAATCAGCTCGTTGACCTTGAAGGTCACCGGGCCACCGGATCGTTCGGAGCTGTCGAATTCGGTTCCGTCAAGCAGCGTTCCCTTGTAGTTCACCCGTACGTTGTCAGTCGCCTTGGGCTTGGGGCCGTCACCGGCCGACAGCACCCGGTATTGCAGCCCGCTTGGCGTGGTAACCACACCTTCCAGGGCAGCGTTGTCCGCCAGATAGGCCTCCCCCTCTTCCCTGTTCTTGACGGCCAACGAATCGAGCTGAGCCATCATCCCCTCGCGTTGCTGTGCCTGGGTGAGCTGCACCTTGGCCTGCAGCTCTCTCATGACCTGCATCGCCTCCTCTTCGGAGATCAACGACTCGTTGCCGGCCAGACCGTCTTCCAGCCCCCGGTTGAAGGCAGCCAGATCCACCTCTATCTGGTCATTGGCCATCTGGCGACCCATTCCCTGACCTATCACGTAGCTCGACTTCTGCTCGAACGACTCCACATCGGGGCTTCCTGCACTGCAGGCCCCGATTGCGAGCAGCGGCAGGACGGCGACGGCACTCAGCCTACGACTTCTCATTTAGTCACTCCTTGGGCTCCTGGTTGGCCGTTACGTTACGGACGCCGTTTTGTGGTTGCCGCAGCGCTCAGGCAGTCGATGCACCGAGGGGGCCTAACGCGTGCGCCAGGTCCCCTGTGAGTATCTCTGGTCTGTTTGGCACTTGACCATAGGTGCCATACGCCGCAGGAAGCGTAGTTGGTCGATGCACCAGTGTCAATTCAAGACGCAGACTCAGCTGCGCGAAACCAAGCGCGCTCAATTAAGCCCAACTTCACGGTCCTTTTAGAGACCCTAGCTCAAGTTGGGACCTTGGCGCATTCTATTAGTTGAACTTTCCCACCAATCCCGCGTCCGAGGAGGCGTCGATGACGCGAAATGGCAAGGACGGCAACGAAGGATCCGGAGCGAACTCCGGGGGAGTCTCTCGCCGCGGCTTCCTGACGTCGGTGGGCTCTGGAGCACTAACGGTAGCAGCGGCTGGCAAAGTCGCGGCGGAAGCTACGGACACGTCGAAGGTGCTCGTTGCCCAGGAGATGTCCAAGATCAACCTCTCGATCAACGGCCAGCAGAAAGAGGTCCTCGTTGAGCCCCGCTGGTCGCTTACTCATGTGTTGCGAGAGAAACTGGGCATCACAGGCACCAAGGTCGGTTGCGACCGAGGCGAGTGCGGGGCATGCACTGTGCTGCTTGACGGCGTTCCGCGTTATGCGTGCATGACGCTGGCGGTCGAGGCTGAGGGAATGGAGATCACCACCGTAGAAGGACTCATGGACGGTGAGGAAATCGGCCCGGTGCAGCAGGCATTCGTGGAGAAGGATGCATATCAGTGTGGTTACTGCACTTCCGGCCAGATCATGGCGGTGGAAGGCTTGCTCCGAGCTAACTCAGACCCTTCGCTCCACGAGATCCAACACGGAATGGCCGGTAACCTGTGCCGCTGCGGTGCGTACCCTCACATCTTCGAGGCCGGCGCCCGCGCTGCAGAATTGAAGCGTGGCCAGGGAGGTGAGTCATGAGACCCGATCCCGATACTAGCTATTGGATTGAAGGCGACGCCCCCGAGACTCCTCAGCAGACCATTCAGGCCGAGCCGTGGGGAGAAACGGAGGTGGTGGGACAGCCGCGTCCCAGAGTCGACGGATACGAGCGGGTCAGCGGGTCCGCAGTCTACCCCGCCGACATCACTCTTCCACGCATGCTGTACGGAGCAATTCTGCGCTCACCCCATGCAAACGCAACGGTGCTGAGCGTAGACACATCGGCCGCACGGCAGATGCCGGGCGTTCATGCGGTACTGTCGGCATTCACTCCCGACGACGCCGCAACGCGGCCTCATTCTGAGTTCATCCGCAACACTCTGTTCAACCCGACTTGCCGCTACGAAGGCGAGGCGGTCGCGGCCGTGGCGGCAGAGGATCCGTATCAAGCGCGTGACGCACTGCGAGCGATCAAAGTGGAGTATGAGGTGCACGACTTCGTGGCCGACGAGCGCAGGGCACTCGAAACCGATGCACCACCCGTACACGAGGGAGGGAATCTGGGCAGGGAGCCGCAGACCTATGAGCGGGGTGATGTCGCACGCGGGTTCGCAGATGCTGACGTGCTGCTTGAGGAAGAGTACCGCTGCGAGTGCGAGATCCACACGCCAATGGAGCTACACGGATGCGTCGCCAAGTGGGACGGCGACAACCTCACTGTCTGGGAGTCGACCCAGGGCGTCTACAACGTGCAGACGGGAGTCGCAGGTGCACTTGGACTTCCCCTCTCAAAGGTCCGGATCATCGGGCATTACATGGGTGGTGGGTTCGGGGCGAAACTCCAGGCGGGCAAGTACACCACGGCCGCGGCGCTGCTTGCAAAGATGACCGCGCGGCCCGTCAAGATCACGCTGACCAGAGAAGAGACCTATTTGGCCGTGGGTAACCGCCCACCCGCAAATATGACGCTTAAGGCCGGTGTGAAGCGCGACGGAACACTCACCGCATTGGAGTTCGCGGGCATGGGATCGGGCGGAGCGTACGGGATGGGAGGATCTTCCCTTCTCGATTGGCAGATCCGAGACCTCTACACGTGCCCGAATGTGAAGACGGAATTGACCGACGTCTATATCAACGCGGGGCCGTCGCGTCCTTTCCGCGCACCCGGACACCCTCAGGGCTCCTGGGCACTGGAACAGATGATCGATTCGCTGGCCGACGCGATCGACATGGACCCGGTCGACCTACGGCTCAAGAACACTCCGACCGTGAGCCAGGGGCGCGACGGAATCCCCTACTCGACAACCGGCCTGAGACAGTGCCTCGAGGAGGGCGCCGCCACCTTCGGCTGGAACGACGCGAGGCAGGAAGCACAGCGAGCTGAACAGGGCCACATACGCCGCGGGGTCGGCGTCGCCGCCGGCCTTTGGATAGCTGGAGCCGGCGGGCCACCCTGCACCGTGATCGTCAAGATCTTCTCGGATGGAAGCATCAACCTCAACATGGGCGCTAGCGACATCGGGACCGGCACCAAGACCGTGATGGCTATGGTCGTAGCCGAAGAACTCAGAGTAGACCCGAATTCGGTCCAGATTGAGCACGCCGACACCAGCACGACTCAGTACGCCTCGGCCAGCGGAGGCAGCAAGACGGTCCCAACGGAGTCGCCCACAGTGCGCGCAGCCGCACTAGATGTGAAGCGGCAGCTGTTGGAACTGGCAGCCGAAGAGCTGGAGGTAGATGTCTCCACCTTGGACATGCGTGACGGTATGATCGTCAGCACCACTGACCCGTCCAAGAACACCGCAATACCCGAGCTCCAGAGTCTTCGCAGACGCAGGTCCCTAACCGGAATCGGTTACCGAGCTCCCAATCCCAGTGGTGTCGCTACCTGCCCGTTTGCCGCGCAATTCTGCGAAGTCGAGGTCAACACCCGAACTGGAGAGGTAAGGATCCTGCGGTTCTTGGGCGCGCACGACAGTGGCCGGGTGATGAACCGGCTGACATATCAGAACCAGGTTTTCGGTGGCATCACCATGGGAATTGGATACGGTATGACCGAGCGCCGCATCCTGGACGTCGACCAGACGGGCAAGATGGTCAACAAGAGCTGGCACGACTACAAGATCCCAACGGCCCTGGACGTGCCCGCCGACATGACCTGCGTTCCCGTCGACGTTGCCGACGACCAAGCCAACATTGCTGGCTGCAAGGGAATCGGCGAGCCCGCAACCATCCCAACGGCCGCAGCCGTAGCCAACGCGATCTACCATGCCACTGGAGTCCGGGTCACCGACACACCGTTAGACCCGACGACGCTTGTGCAAGCCATCGCCGACGAGAGAGAGGGGGACTGAGCCATGTTGCCGCAATTCACATACGTCCGCGCGCAGTCCCTCGAAGACGCAGTCACTCACCTGTCCTCCGACGGCGCGAGAGTTCACGCTGGTGGCTCTGATCTCCTGGGTTGCCTCCGGGACGAGGTGTTCGATTGTCACAAGGTGGTCAGCATTTCACAACTCGCAGAACTGCACGGAGTGACCAGGACGTCCTCTGGTGGGGTCCGCATCGGTGCGCTGGCCAAGGTTGCCGAGGTCGTTACCGACCCGCTGATCCACGATGCCTACCGCGGATTGGCACAGGCTGCATCAGAGGTTGCTAGCCCCCAGCTCCGTAACCAGGGGACGATCGGCGGCAACATCTGCCAGAAGCCGCGCTGTTGGTACTATCGCGGTGAGTTCAACTGCCTGCGCAAAGGCGGGAGTACCTGCTACGCTCTGGCAGGTGAAAGCCAATTCCACTGCGTGCTGGGTGGGTACGGCTGTTACATCGTACACCCGTCGGACACCGCGCCGGCTCTCGTGTCTCTAGCAGCCACCGTTCACATCGCCGGCCCCAGAGGGACCCGATCGGTGCCGATCGATGAGTTTCACGTCCCGCCCAGACAGGACCCCCAGCGGGAGACGGTGCTGGAGCCAAACGAGATCGTCACCCACATCGAGCTTCCGCCACCTCCGACCGGTCTGCGCAGCTCCTATCGCAAGGTACGCGCTCGCGGGTCGTGGGACTTTGCGCTCGCCGGAGTTGCCCTCGCCCTGACGTTCGACGGCGGCAGCGTCACCGGAGGCCGCGTTGTTCTGAGCGGCGCTGCCCCGGTGCCGTGGAGGTCGCGCGAAGCGGAAGAGGTGATCACTGGACAGCGCGTTGATGCGGCCGTTGCCGCCCAGGCGGCGGCGGCCGCCATGCAAGACGCCATGCCGCTCAAACGCAACGGATACAAGGTTCCGCTTTTCAAGGGCCTGATTGAAGAGGAGCTGTTGAAGATCTCTCGGGCTTGACCATATTGCCGCCGGAGACGACGGCGCCGTGCCACTCTGACCAGGCCCCGAGCCACACGCTCGGGGCCTTTAGCTTCCCGATCACCTACCTGGCCTCTGCCCACTAGCAGCGAGCGAGCACTCACACATGTACTTTCCACCGGCAATCCTGGGGTCTCAGTATGTCTTCTCAAGTATGGTCTTGCTGAAACGACTTGACTCAATGCGTGTAAACGTATATCGTAATATCGTTTCCTAGATGAAGAGGGCGACCATGGACGGTCCCTCCGACGGGCTTTCGAATAGTACTTCTGCAGTCCCGCTGCAGGACGCGGGGGCATCCAAAAGGAGTCGCTTCTTCGTCTCGGCGGAACCGCTGTTTGACCGATTTGGGTACCGCAAAACCACTATTGAAGACGTCTGCCGTGCAGCGAGCATGAGCAAGCGGACCTTCTACCAGCTGTTCAGTGACAAGAGGGATCTGCTACTGCAGTTGGTGTCGAGCGTAATGAACGACGCGACCCAACAGTGGGAGACGGAGCTGTCTTCCGAGCTCGACCCCTTAGGACAACTCCACTCGCTGCTCGACTGGTATGCCAGGACCGTTCGTGAACACCCCTTCCTGCAGGTGCTGGTCGAGGACATCGAGTTGATGAGTCTGTTCGGTCAACACCTCGACGAGATTCGCATGGCCCGGATGGGTGGGCCGTTCGACCGGATCGTGCGAGACGGCGTAGCAGCCGGACAGTTTCGCAACGTCGATCCTCAGTCGGCCATGTGGATCGTGCTCGGTTTGCTCGACATGGTCTACCTGCTAATGCCCAGGATAATGAATGCCCCGGGGGCACTGGAGGACCCGGTGTTATCCGAGGAAGTGAGGCAGTTCATCGTGCGAGGGCTAGGCGCCGTCCGCGTAGCAGATGAAAACCAACCACCAGAGAGAATAGAGGCTGGCGAACGCACGTCGTCGACGAAGATGACAGCGCGGCCAACAACTGAACGATGAGAACATCATCCCATGGGCGCTGGGTGTCAGTGCTCACCTACCTAGCCACTAGGCGCACCTGGCCAACGTTGGCCGGAATCGCGCTGTTGACGATCCTGAGTTTGGCACTCGCCGAGCACCTCGAGCTCAGGATGACATGGACAGACCTACTCCCTGCTGACCATTCGCAGGTTCGACTGTATCGCGAGGTCCAGGATCGGTTTGGGGAAACGTCCATCGTGATCGCACTCGAGGGCGAGCGTGACGCGATCGTCACCATGGCAGAGCAATTGGAACCAGAGCTAGTTCGGCTCCAATCACTGCACAACGTGTTGGGACGGATGCCGGCCGACTTCATGCTGGACCACGCCTTTGTGCTCCTCAAGCCGCAACAGTTCGACCGAGCATTGCGCACGTTCCGAGACTGGACTCTGGTTGGCGCGCTGCGCGGTCTGAATGATGACTACGAGCGAGAATACACAGACAGCGAATCGAATCTCAGGCGGGACGAGGTCGAAATAGCCCGAGGCGTGCTCGGACTCACGCGGTCCCTGGAGCTGCTTTCGCGCGGGATTGCCCGAGACGCAAATCCTGGGACCATGACTGAAGCGGTAGACGCGTTGGCTGTGGGCGACCCGTGGCTGCTTTCCCTCGATCGCCAGATGCTGCTCATTGCGTGCACTCCGAAGGCGAACACAGATCAGCTCGAGGAGATCCTCGCCACAGTTGAGGAAGTCGAGTCAACAGTTGAACGGGTTGCGGCGAATCATCCCGCAGTCTATGCGAGCCTGACCGGACTCGCCAAGATAAGTCAGGATGAGATGAACAGCATCGGGATGTACACGATGGTGCTGTCACTGTTGGCCTTGTTGCTGATCTACCTGCTGCTCGCTCGCGCGTTTCGCGGATGGCTGATGCCCCTCATCGCGCTGGCGCCGCTGATCGTGGGAATCTTCTGGACGATGGGAGTTCTCGAGATTCTGTTCGGTGCGCTCAATCTATTCACCGCGATGATGATGCTGGTGCTGTTGGGGCTCGGTGTCGATTTCTCCATTCATCTCATCAGCCGCTATCAAGAAGAAGTCCGGCGCGGAAGCACTCTCGAGGATGCGCTGACCACCACGATCTCCGGCACGGGAGCAGCGGTGATAATTGGTGCAGTCACGACGGCGATCGCATTCCTCACTCTCATGGTGGGGGAGACGAAGGGAGTGTTCGAGTTCGGAGTTGCCGCAGGGCTCGGCGTGATCATCACGCTGGCGGCGATTTTCCTGACACTACCGGCACTGCTGGTCCTGAGGCACCGACGTCTGGAATCACAGGGCCACTCCCCGGCAGGACCGGCTACGCTGGACGGTGGTTACAGGTGGATCGGAGCAGTCGCCGCCGCCGGATGGCGTTACCCTGCATTATTTCTAATAGCCACCGCAGCAGTTGTTGTCGCTTCACTCTGGGCGGTGCGCCACACAGGTTACGAGTACGACTTCCTGGAGCTCGAGCCGGAGGGTCTGCGCTCTGTCGAGCTGCAACGACAGATACCAGAACGCTTCGGCACCTCGGACCACAGTGCGTGGCTGGTAACCGAGTCGGTAGAGCACAGCCGCCAACTGAAGGAGCAGTTCCGGAATCTGCCAGAAGTCGGCGAGGTCAGCGCGATCAGCGACTACGTCCCCTCTCCGGACCGCCTCGCCGTCTACACCCCTAGGTTAGCTCAGTTCAGACGGGGTGTCCTTGATCAGCAGCGGACACCCTGGCCCATCGACGGCACAGCACGGCTCGCGGAGCAAGTCGAGCGGCTGTGGGACAACCTGGACCTGATGTCCAACCTCGCATTCACGGCCGGGCTCGACCGCATTGTGGGCGTTATAGACCGCGTGACCGGCCTGGACTCTGAAACCGGCGAGACCGATCCCAGCGCGTTACTCCCGACACTAGCCCGACAGTTTAACGACAGCATTGACGACACTGCGCTACGGGCTCTTGCTCAAGCTTGGTCTTCCCGATTAGAGGCCAATATTCGCCGCATGAGCAACCCCGCCGCAGTCAGCGTGCAGGACGTGCCTGCCAACTTCAGGAGGAGCTTCGAGCCGCGAAAAGGCAACGGATACCTGATGCACATCATCCCACGACGCTACCTGTGGGATCGGCCGAGCCTAGAACGCTTCGCTACCCAGACAGAGCAGGTTCACACTGGAGTAATTGGCAGCGAGAAACTAATCCTGGTCATGATGGACGAGACACTGGCCGACGGACGCAAGGCGGCGCTCGTAGCGCTCATGGTGATTGCGGTCCTTCTGTTGATTCACTTTAGAGGGCCTCTAGGACTGCTGGCGATCATTCCCCTTGCCGTCGGCTCCCTGGTAATGCTCGGTCTCATGTATGTGCTGGGCATGACCTACAACTACATGAACTTGATCGCCACTCCCATCATCCTGGGGATCGGAATCGACGACGGCGTCCATGCCCTTCACCGCTACCGTGAGGACGGAGTGGGCGGGCAAAGGCAAATCGCCCGCAGCTTTCAGTCAGTTGGAAAGGCCATCCTCCTGACGTCGCTGACTACCATGATCGGCTTCGGGAGCGTCGCGCTCTACGAGATGCGCGGAATGGCGAGTTTCGGTCAGGTTCTCTTGATGGGAGTGGGCGCCTGCTTCTTGACGACGGTCTTCGTGCTACCGGCCGTCCTTCGCGTGGTCAGCGGTAAACCCAAACATGCAACAGATGCGGAGATGGACCATGTCGTTTACGCCGCTGAGTAGAGCCGTCGCCCGCCGGCTGCGAGTCGCCTGTGCGTGCTTGCTATCCACGACCGTCCTGGGAACCGGACCCGCTGCGGCGCAAGATGACGGAGCGCAGTGGCTGGAACGCATCGATACCGCCGAGCGAGTACCCCACTCCTACGGTGTGATGCGGCAGACAATCACCACCTCGGGAGGATCGCTCCGCTCGTTCACCATCAGGACTTGGTCCGCCCAGGACGGTGACGTCTCCCTAATGGCATACGTCGATCCGCGCCGGGTGGCAGGTGACAAGATCCTCCAGCTCGAGGGCGGAGACGACTTCTGGTACTACATGAAACGACGCGACCAGACTCGCCACTTTGCAGGACATAACCGCAAGCAAAGTGCGATGGGCTCCGATTTCTCCTACGAGGACATGGCCACTGGAGACCTAACCGAGGACTACACCGCCGAGGTAGTCGGCATGGAGGACCTGGACGGTGAGGCAACCGTCAAGCTCCGCTGCGTCCCGACCGAGAGCGGACCATCATACGACCACCTCATCCTATGGGCCAGCACTGAGGACCATCTCACCAGGCGTATCGACTACCACGATGACGGTCACCACCTCAAGACACTCCACCTGACTGACTTCCAGGTTGTGGAGGGACGCAAGCTAGCCATGAACCTGGAGATGGTGAACCACCGCGAAGGATCGAGCACCACAATCGAGACACTGGAAATCACGTTCGCTCGGGAACCCGATCCGACCCTGTTCAGTGTACCTGCTCTGAGTTCGACGATCCCGGATGGCCGGTGAGACTCTGTACTGCTGTTTTGGTGCTCGCCATCGCATCGACCGGATCCATTAGCGGCCAGACCGTTGATATCTCCGGTTACTACGAGAATACGCTACAGATCGACTACACAAGTCGAACCAACGAACAGCTTCTCAACTCCTCGAAATTCAGACTCGATTTGTCGAGCAGCGTAGCAGATGGCCTCGAATTCGTCGGCAACATCAACCTGATAGCAAACGTCGGCGCACTCGCCCGGGACCTACTGGCCTATCTGCCGGACTCGGTGGCTCGTGAGTTGGAGATGATGGGAGCCCCAGTCACCTTCGCTCTCGACCGGACACGGACTTTTCTCGACAACGCGTATCTCTCCTGGACCTCTGGCCCGGTGAGGATGCGAGCGGGATTACAGCAGCTCTCTTGGGGCCCGGCGTACAGCTACAACCCGACAGATCTGTTTCATCGCAAGAACCTGTTGGACCCCACATATGAAAAAGAGGGTGTGGCTGCTCTGCGGCTCGACTACAGGTGGGGAGTCGGAGGCCAGGCATCACTGATTGCAGCGCCGAGCGAGGATTTCGAGACCAGTGGGTACGCGGTCCGAATTGGGACCCGCATCGGCTCCATTGGATATGACCTAGCCGTAACAGCGCACCTGATCGACGACTCCACTGCCATCCAAGTGCCCGACCTCACATCCATAGCCCAGCGAAGGGGTGCGGCCGGGCTGGAGCTATCCGGCGAGTTGCTGGGGCTAGGTGCGTGGTTCGAGGGCAACTACAACTGGATGGAGGTCGAGTCCGACTTCGCCCGGTTCGTACTAGGGCTAGACTACACATTGAACGACGGCAGCTACGTGATGGTCGAGTGGCTTTACAACGGCCGATCCCAGGCCCAGCCCGGCTATCCCGTCGGGGATTGGTTATCGAACCTGTTCTTCGGAGAACCAGTTGGGTCCGGTTGGGTGATGTCGGGTATCAGAACCGACGTATCCGATCTCACGCTCGGCAGCCTCTACGTGTTCGCTTCTCCCGACGGATCATTGATGCTGAATCCTCGTCTAGATGCGTCTTTGGCCCAGAACGCAGATCTGGCGATCTTTGGTGGCGTCACCGTGGGGCGCGAGGATGGCGCCTTCCCGTCGGGACTGGCTTCTCTGCTGGCGCGGCTCACCGTCTATTTTTGAGGGCGTCGTTCCCGCCCACCAACACACGCACCCCCTCCACTAGGCGCGCGACGTCATCTTCGGTGGTGTAGCAGGCACAGCCCGCTTGCGACGCTTGATATCTCGCTCGTTGTCCTGCGAGTGACTCATTTCATTCGCGTCTGTGATGCATTGACGATGTCCGTTTCTCGACCTCACCACTCCAGTGATCATCGAATCAGCGGAGGCGTAGTCGGCGGTGGTCGCCGGTGATGTGTTATCTGCTCAAAAGCATAGGCGATCGCTATGAGCGAAGGCTCCGACCACGCATCACCGAAGATCTGGAGACCCACGGGCAGTCCGTCTCTCACATAGCCCATGGGGACCGTGATTGCAGGGAAGCCGGTACCGGGTGCCAGGTCCTGGCTGTTGTCGCCATGTGGCGTGTTGAGGTCTCCGATAAGCCGTGGTGGATTGCTCCAGGTTGGATATACCATCGCGTCCAGTTGATGAGCGCTCAACTGCTGCCTGACCGCCGTACGCAGTCGATCTCGGTTCGGCAGCGACTGCAGACAGCTCTCGTCTTCGGCAGGCGGATCGTCGATCTGTTGGAAGAACTCCAACCTCGGACGAATGGAGGGGTGCGTCCGCCGCAACCTGACGATCTCGTCTAGGTCCTTTACCGGGGCCTTCGGCCCCAGCGTTGCCAAGTAGTTGTTTATGTCGTGCTTGAATCGACGGCACCAGAGACCGGCCCGGCGAATCTCGTCCATGTCGGGAATCGTGACCGGATCGACAATGGTCGCCCCGGCTCGTCGCATGGAGCTCAGAGCCTCCTCGAATCGTTCCAGGACCTCCGCGTCTGCACCATCGCGGTTGGACCACTGCCGCATAACGCCAATCCGCGCACCATCGAGTGCACCGGCGTCGAGATAATCCGCATAGCGCTCCACCTTGTGATCGCGCGCCCCTTCAGTGACCGCGTCAGCTGGATCATGGCCCGCAATCACATCGAAGACGGCCACCGCATCTGCAACGGTCCTCGTCATTGGGCCGCCGATGTCCTTGTCGAAATAGAGCGGGATAATTCCATCGCGGCTGGTGAGACCCATGGTCGAGCGTATGCCGACTAGTGCCTGGTGAGACGAAGGACCCCGAATCGAGTTCCCTGTGTCCGTTCCGAGACCGACTGCACCCATGCTCCCCGCTACTGCGGCGGCGGTACCGCCGCTCGATCCCGCTGTGACCCGGTTTAGCGCATACGGATTCCGGGTATACCCGGGCAACATGGACCCAACCGTCTCATAGGGCGTGAAGGCGAACTCAGCCATGTTCGACTTCGCCAGGACTATTGCGCCTGCCTCTCTGATTCGGCGTACCTGAAAGGCGTCATCGGGAGGAACTGAACCGGCCAATGACAGCGAGCCCGCCGTGGTGGGTAGGTCGTGCGTATCATAGTTGTCTTTGACAATCACCGGTATGCCGTGAAGCGGGCCCACGAAACCCGAATCTGCGTAGGCCCGGTCCAACTCGCCAGCGCGTGCTAGCGCATTCTGGTTGATCGTGATGATTGCGTTGATGGCCGGACCCTGCTTGTCGTACGCCTCAATCCGGTCGAGGTAGAGCTGCACCAGTTCGCGGGCCGTCAGCTCACCAGTAGCCATGGCCGCGCGGATGTCCGCAATAGACGCCTCCACGACGTCGAACTGCCGCTGTCCATGGATCTTGGCAACTACTCCCACCACGCAAAGAGACAGCACAAGGAATCGCTTACACACTATTCGCATCTCTGCCTCCTCCACGTACAGGCAACTTTGACCATTCCGAGAGCGCCGTTATTGACTCTCTACCAGCCCAGTCAACCAGTGCATGAGATTGAGAAGGAACTGTTGCTTCTGTGATGCTTCCGGCCGGTTCATTCCCATGGTCAGCCGCTCAGGCCCAGCAACTTGCGCTGTGAACACGGCAGCCTCCCCGACGAACGCGGCGCGCCCCCTACCATACTGCATCACGGCGCCCTGAGCCCACCTGCTTTATTGTTCACGGTCTTTGAGATGGCGTTCCCACCACAGGTGCTCGTGGTACAGTGCGTGTACTTGGCGCCACGGCGTCCAGCCCCCGTGATAGGAATCGGGATACCTGATGAACTTCGCGGGTACTCTGCGCTTTTTCAGCGCAACGTACATCTGCTCGGCTTCCTCAATCGGCACCCGATGGTCTAACTCGCCATGCAGGAATAGGGTGGGTGTCGTCACGTTGCCAGCATAGGTGAGCGGCGACAGCTCAATCATCAGATCGCGGCTTTCTTTTTCCCAAGGAGGTCCGAAGAACTCACTCTCTTTGGTGCGCGGAATGTCAGCCACACCGTAGTCACTCATCCAATTGGAAATGGAGGCTCGGGCCACCGCGGCACTGAAACGCGTGGTGTGTCCGATGACCCAATTGGTCATGAAGCCACCGTAGGAACCACCAGTAACGCCCAGCCGGTCGCGATCGATTGGGTACCACTCTAGAACGTGATCCACCCCCGTCATGAGATCCTGGTAGTCCAGCACTCCCCAACCACCCCAGATCGCCCATTTGAAGCTTTCGCCGTATCCAGTCGAACCGCGCGGGTTAGTGTAGAGAACGAAGTATCCTTGCGCGGCAAGCAATTGACGGCTAAACGAGAAGTCGTTGCCGTAGGAGCTGTGCGGACCACCATGGATTACGAGGACCATCGGGTAGTCCTCGGCCTCCTGGAAGTCCAGGGGATACAGAAGCCACCCCTCAACAGAGGTACCGTCCTGACTGGGATACGAGATGTTCTCGACCCGACTGAGGTGTACCTCATCCAGAAGATCCTCGTTCACGTGGGTGAGCTGTACCTCCTCAGAACCGTCGGTTCGCGCCACGAATACCTCCGTTGGCTGTGTTGGATTCGTAGCTCCATATGCGATCCGATCGAAGTCGGCAGAAAAAGTGAGACCGCTCAGACGGCGGAGACCATTGGTGACTTGCTCCACCGGCCCCCCCGACGCTGATACGCGAAACAGATGAGTGTTTCCGCCGACTCCACTGGTGAAGTAGACATATTGCCCATCAGGACTCCAACTGGGGGCCCCCGGCATCAGGTCCCAACCAGAAGTGAGGTTGCGGGTCTCTCCGCCCCCAGATGTAACGAGAAACAGATCGATGGGAGAACCATGTGCCTGTCTTCGCTCAATTACTCGATCCAGGCATTCCGATCCCCGGGCCACAACTTGGTGCCCATCGGGCGACCATGCCGGGCTCGAGTAGTGATAGCAGTCGTCGGTCAGGCGGCTAATGTCTCCGTTGAGGTTCACCGTCCAGATGTCGGCACGCTCGTAGCTGTGCTCATCACGCTGATGAGCGTCAGCTGTAAACGCGATAGCACCCCCATCCGCGCGCCA
Organism: Gemmatimonadota bacterium; assembly: GCA_039589275.1. GTDB lineage: Bacteria > Gemmatimonadota > Gemmatimonadetes > Gemmatimonadales > GWC2-71-9. The sequence goes on from JBDHHP010000003.1 coordinate 57,272, forward strand.
ATCGGGTTGCTGTACGTCGACGCCAATGTCGGTCAGCTGGCGCGGCTCACCCCCGTCCCGCGGCACGAGATAGAGTTCTGCTGGAGGAGTCGCGTCTGGGTCCCGCGGATCACCCAGATAGCCACGTCGGTCGAACCGGTAGTTCATCCAGTCGTACATACGTCCGTCAAAACGATCCTCCACCGTTTGCTCGAACGCGGTGCGGCGGTCCGGTTCCTCAGATTCTGCTGGCGCCATCGGCTTGACAAACGCAATCCACAAGTCGTCAGGACTGAAGATCGGCGTTCCCCCAACACCCGCGATCTGGAATGCCTCTCCTCTTGGCTGGTCCATTCTGAGAAACCAGATCGAACTACGTTCCTCATCCTCGGCACCTGGTATCCGGCGGTTGGACGAGAAGCTGAGCAGCGAACCGTCAGGCGACCAGCTGGGATTGGAGGCGCCGAACGCCGGGTTGGTGAGTCGAATCGGTTCCGAGGATCCGTCGGCTGAAGCAAGCCAGATCTCCCGGTGCACTCGATTCTCTTCCTCGAGTGGGCGACTTCGCACAAACGCAACGTGACGGCCGTCGGGCGACATGGCGGAACTGCTCACACTTTCGAGCCGGTAGTAGTCCTGCAACATCAGCGGACGCTGACCCAGCGCCGCCACAGGCGATAACAGTCCTAACATGGCAAGAAGTGCAAACCGAGCCACAGTAACGTAGGTAACCTGACATACAGGCATGCTGTATCCCTCCTGGAGCCGCCGAATCAACGGTGGCGGCACAATCACTGCGGAATTGGCGCGAAGAACCCAGATGACGAGATATTGGGTGGTATTCGCAGCTCGACGATATCTCCGGGCTCCACCAGGACCCTATCCGACCCATACCTCCCGCGCTCCACCACGAAGTCGATCTCCATGATCAGATCGTCGACATGCCAGGGGATCACGAACGGTCCACCCTCTCTCTTGTTACCAATCACACCGAGCGGATATCGCAGTCCGCCGCCGTACACTGCGTGCACCCTGGCGTCATACCAATGATCGTTGATGACAGTAATTGTGATGCTATCACGCGCAATCGGGTTTTCGGGCCTAGCTACGACCAAACCGCCGGAGTTCCTGGCGCAAGCGAACCCGCCGATCAGCAACACAACTCGCACTGTGGTCAACCCCAGGACTCTCATCTTACCCCCTCAGCAACCGACAGCCGACAACTGACAGCCGCCAGCCGTTGGCTGTCAGCCGTCACCTCTGAGTAGCCAGCAGACCACCTTTGGCTCGGTCATCTCCTCGATCGAATGTCTGATCCCCTCTCGCCCTAAGCCGGAGTACTTGATTCCGCCGAATGGCATCGTGTCGAGTCTGTAGTCCGTACTGTCGTTAACCATCACACCACCGCAATCGAGTCCGTTGGCGAGTCTGAACGCCATATCCACGTCCTGCGTGAACAGTGCTGCGTGGAGTCCAAACGGGAGCGCGTTGGCCTCTGCCAGCGCCTGTTCGACGCTGTCCACTGGGTACAGGTTCACTGTGGGGCCGAACACCTCTTCGCAGTGCACCTGAACCGACTTAGGCACACCGCATAGGACGGTCGGCTGCACGAGCGTCCCACTCCGGTCGCCTCCCGTCAGGACAGCGGCACCTGCCTGCTTGGCCTGGCTGAGCCACTGCTCGACGCGCGCTGCCTCTGGTTCCGTGATCATCGGTCCCATATCCGTGTTTTCGTCCAGCTTGTCACCTATCTGGTAGGCGTTAGTGCGTGTCACAAACCGGTCGCTGAATTCGTCGAAGACGTCACGATGGATGTAGACGCGCTGTACACCGATGCAGTTTTGTCCTGCCGCCCAGAACGCTCCCGAAACACAGGTTTCGGCCGCCCAATCCAAATCGGCGTCGCTCCAGACGATCACCGGTGAGTTGGAGCCGAGTTCCATGCCAATCTTCTTGATGCCGGCACGTTGCACGATGTGTTTGCCCGCTTCTATCCCACCAGTAAACGAGATCATTCTCACTCGATCGTCGGTAACGAGTGGGTCACCGATTGATGCACCGACTCCCGTGATCGTCTGTAGCACCGGCGAGGGCAGTCCGGCTTCGACGAAGGCTCGGGCCAGCTCTAGCGCTGACAAGGGTGTCACCGTGGCCGGTTTGAGGATGACCGCATTACCAGCCGCTATGGCCGGTCCCACCTTGTGCGCTACCAGGTTCAGCGGATCATTGAATGGAGTGATAGCCAGGACCACACCAACGGGCACACGCTCGTAGTACCCACGTCGCTGTTCCCCCCGGGAAGCGAATCGAACGGAATCGTCTCTCCGTGAATTCGCCGCGCCTCCTCGGCAGATGAGCGCAGCGTGTTCACACAGCGGGATACCTCCTTGCGTGCCTCCCGGATGGTTTTGGATCCCTCACGCGCAATGAGCTGAGCAAACGACTCCAACCTCTCATCGACCTTTGCCGCCACATTAGAGAGAATCCGGGCTCTTTCGTAACTCGTAAGGGCACGAGCTATTCTCGCTCCTTCTACCGCGGCAGTCAGCGCAGCCTCGACGTCGGATGTCGTCGCTGACGGGACCGTGTCTATCACTGAGTCATCGAACGGATCCCGCACTTCTATCTTGTCGGATCGGTCGACCCATTCACCGGCAAGTAGCATTTCCATTATCGTCTCCCTACGGCTCGGTCTTGATGCGGCTCACCATAGCCAGTGGCTCACCCTCACTGACGGGCGGGGTACCCACCACATAGTTCACCACACCAGAGAACGGGGCCCTCACCTCGTGAACTCGATCTCCGAAAAAGTCCGTTATCACACCCAATAGACCGCCCTCGGCCACAACATAGCCGTCGCGTACTTCGGCGTGAAACATCCCGGTCACAGGACTACGGATCACCTCGTAGCTCTCCAGCCACACGATCTCACTACGTCGCTCCACTTCGCCCTCGACCATGGCAAAGTGGCGCAGCAGGTTCCAGACGCCGCGTTCGGCCAACTCGACCGATGCCGCATCGTTGAGCCCCATCTGTCCGGTCTCCGTCGTGATGCCGGGTTTGCCGCGGGTCAGTGCTGTATTTGCAGTGTAGATCGACGCGCTCGGATCACTGGGCCTCCCATGATCGATGACGATGTGATCCAAACCGAACGCAATGACCATCTCTTTGGTAGCCGCGTCGATTTCCTCGTTGCCGCTGATCATCCAATACGAGTACGGTCTCAATGCCTCGTTGCCGTCGCCACAGTGCAGATCAACCACGTAATCGGCCTGGTCGATGACCTGAGTCGTGATGAGATGAGCGATCCGGTCACTGACCGTCCCAGCGGGATCACCTGGATAGACGCGGTTCAAGTTCTTGCCATCCACCGGGCTGTAGTAGATCGTCCGGGCCAGAAATGAAGGCATGTTGGCCACATGAACGATGATCACCGTGCCGCGGAGCTGCCCCGCGTCGAGCTTTACGCGTACCCTCTGAAGAGCCGTGATCGGCGGGTATTCGTAGCCGTGAGTTCCCGCGATGAGAGCCAGCACAGGCCCCGGACTGGTCCCGCGCACCAAGGTTACAGGAATCTGCGTCCCATCGTCTGCGCCAGCCGGGACCTCAAGGAAGCCCGACACCTTCTCGCCGGGTGCGGCCCTCAACGAGCCAACTTGGAATCCGGCCTGCTGAGCTCGAGCCACTGCTGCCATTCCCAAGCATAGGGCTGATATTAGAAGTACAGTCGAGAACTGTCTCACGGTCGCTCCAATGTGCGGTTCACGTTGTAGCAGCTATGTTGTCTGCTGCCCTGGCAGATCTGCCTCGTGACGAAAGATGCGGTGGAAGCCCACCAATCGCGAGGCGAAACCGTCAAGCGCAGAAGAACGGAGCCTCAATCATGGCCGACCATCCCAAGCGCCGTCTCCTCAAGTTCACGGTCCCACTTGTCCTTGGCGCGGTGATCTGGTTTGTACCAGCGCCGGCGGGAGTTGACGCCGCAGCCATACACCTCCTGGCGATCTTCGTCGCGACGATCGTTGGAATCATACTCAAGCCGATTCCCATGGGTGCCGTCGCAATGATCGGGATCTGCGCCACCGCGGTGAGTCAGACTCTAACCATCAACCAGGCGCTCACCGGTTTCGGAAACCGAGTCATCTGGCTCATTGTTCTCGCCTTCTTCATCTCACGGGGATTCATCAAGACGGGGTTGGGTGCCCGGATTGCCTACTTGTTCATGGCCCGGTTGGGAAAGAGAACGTTGGGTCTCGGCTACGGACTCATCGCCACCGACTTGGTACTGGCACCCGCTATCCCCAGCAACACCGCGCGAGCCGGGGGAGTCATATTCCCAATTCTCAAGTCGGTTGCGCGCGCCTACGACAGTAATCCGGAAGACGGTACAGCCCGGCGTGTCGGCGCTTTCCTGACCGTCACCTCGTTCCAGGGCACCGTAATCACTAGCGCGATGTTCCTCACGGCCATGGCCGCGAATCCGCTCGCCGCTGAACTCGCTGCAGACCAGGGAGTCGCGATCACCTGGACCAACTGGGCAGTCGCGGCCTCGGTTCCGGGATTGGCAAGCCTAGTTATTGTGCCACTGCTATTGTACCGGCTCTACCCGCCGCAGATCGCTGAGACACCTGACGCCACCACCTTGGCACGAGCGAAGTTGAGCGAGATGGGCAATGTGACACGCCAAGAGTGGGTAATGCTGGCGTGCTTCGTACTGCTACTCACGCTTTGGATTCTCGGCGGTCGACTCTCCCTGCATAGTACCGTCACAGCTATGCTCGGCCTCGCGCTGCTGCTGGTGACCGGTGTGCTACAGTGGGACGACATTCTGGATGAGAGAGGGGCGTGGGACACCTTGGTGTGGTTCTCCGCTCTCGTGATGATGGCCTCGTTTCTCAACCAGCTGGGATTGATACCGTGGTTCAGCGACACTATGGGTCGCACCTTCGGCAGCATGGGCTGGATCACGGCATTCACGGCTCTCAGCATCGTTTACTTCTACAGCCACTACTTCTTCGCCAGCAATACCGCGCACGTCAGCTCGATGTACGCTCCATTCCTTGGCGTCGCGCTTGCGGTCGGAACACCCCCTCTCTTGGCGGCGCTTGCCCTGGGCTACTTCAGCAACCTGTTCAGCAGCATGACGCACTACGGGACGGGGCCCGCACCAGTGCTGTTCGGATCCGGCTACGTCGAGCTTTCCGACTGGTGGCGGCTGGGATTCGTAGTGAGCATTGTCAATATCGCGATTTGGATATTGGTTGGAGCCGCATGGTGGAGATTACTGGGGTTCTGGCCGATCTCCCCTTGACTCTTGCAACGCCTAAGCGGACAATGAACGATCAATCATGAGCAACCGGAGAGCGACCTGATGCGACAAGTGATTCTGCTGATCAGCATGGCCGCGCTTGCGCTGCTAGCCGCGTGCGCCGGCAACGGCGAAACAGACTGCAGTGGCGGTACCTCAAACGAGGTCGTGCTATCCACCACTATGGGTGATATCACGATCGAGCTCACGCCGGAGGAGTCACCTATCACGGTGGAGAACTTCCTTGGCTACGTAGAGTCCTGCTTCTACGACGGCACCATCTTCCATCGCGTGATACCGAGATTCATGATTCAAACCGGTGGGTTCACCGAGGAAATGACGGAAAAACCGACCGGCGCTGCTATCCAGAACGAAGCCGACAACGGACTCACGAACGACCGTGGCACCGTTGCCATGGCTCGCAGGCCAGATCCAAACAGCGCGCGCGCCCAATTCTACGTCAACCTAGTCGACAACGAGATACTGAATCACGGGGTGAGGGACTTTGGATACGCCGTGTTCGGCCGAGTAACGCAGGGCATGGACGTAGTTGACGCCATTGCTGCAGTCGGTACGGGAATGCGCAGCGGCATGCGCGATGTACCGCTAGAAAGCGTTGTCCTAGAAACGGCTCGAAGACGTTAACACATCAACCTTGATGGAGAGGGGCGTCCGATGATGCGCAGTGCTACAAAGGCGTGCGCCCTGTTGCTCGCACTTGGAATCGGACTGCAGGCCTGCGGTTCTGACCAGGAAGCTTCAGAGCTAGTACAGCCCTCTGAGTGGTGGCGCGTGCATCCACGACCGGTCTACAGCACGCTGGAGAAGGTGGGGACGTATCAGGGGTGGTTTGACGTCTACCGCTTGACCGACGGCACCTATGCAGTCTACGAGCCGAATCAGTTCGAGGAGGCCATCAGCTATCTGGTGCTGGGTGACGAGCATGGGGTGCTGATCGATGCCGGTACCGGGATCGGTGACATCCGTCAGGTAGTAGAGGAGTTGACCGATCTGCCCGTCGCGGCGCTGTTGACTCATGAGCACTACGATCACATCGGCGGAGCGTATAGGTTCGAGGAGATCGTTGCACCGAGCGACTCGGCAGGCCTCGCAGTGATGGCCAGGGGTCGGGACAACGCTTCTCTGCAACGCTACATCACCGAAGATTACCTGTGGAAGGATCTGCCGGACGACTTCGATGGATCCACTTGGACCATTCCGCCCACCGCGCCAACTCGGCTCGTCGAAGAAGGCGACACGATCGATCTCGGGGGGAGGATACTAGAGGTGATCGAGACACCGGGGCACTCCCCTGGATCGGTCTGCTTCCTGGATCGCGTCAATCGCTTGCTCTGGACGGGAGACCACTTCTTCCCCGGACCGCTGTACGCCTATCCCGCAGACGTGAACATTTCTGATTACATCGCCTCCAATGAGAAGCTGGTTGAGCGTATCTCCGAGTTCGACTACGTGCTATCCGGACACAACGACCCGTGGGTCGAGAGCGAGGTCCTAGTTCGCGTGGGAGAGGCGTTTACGGCAATAGCCAACGGGACTGCCGACTTCGCAGAAGATGGCGAGCTCAGAAGGTACTTCTTCGAGGGCTTCGATGTGCTGATTCGCAGTGAAACCGCCGCCGGGATGGGTCACCAGCGGAAGAGCACAACCCATATGAGCAGAGCTGAGCCTCCCGACCTTTGCCGGATAGGCTCAGCCCTCCAATCCACCTCATCCCAGTCTCAAAGACAGCAATCCCAAGACGAGCATCACGACGCCCTGGGCGACTAGCCAGGCGTCAACGCCGTAACTGGATCCACGTGCGCGACACGTCGAGCTGGTACGAAGCTCGCCAGTAGACCCGCAAGCGCCAATGTAACGACGACAGCAGCAAACACGATCGGGTCACGCGCGTTGACTTCAAATAGGATTACCTGGACCTGTCCTGCGGCAAGTACCGCGAGGGCTAGGCCGATGAACAACCCGACCGCTAGTTGTACGGCTCCCTTTCGCATGACGAGTGTGATCAGCTGCCCACCCTGAGCACCCAACGCCATCCGGACGCCCATTTCCTGAGTCCTCTGAGCGACTGCGAACGACATCACACCATACAGTCCCACCGCCGCTAGGAATAGGGCCGCAAACCCGAATGCCATGAACAGAGTGCCGAATATCGAGTAGAAGAATGTTTGTCGGTCGATCACTCCCTCCATCGACATCACTCGGAAGATCGGGAGGTTAGGATCGATCGATGCGATGGCATTGCGTACATCGGGGGTCTTCGTCATCGGTGGGCCCTGAGTGCGCAGCGCGATACTCACGAAATTCCCCACACCACTCTGAGTAATCGGAATGTAGAAGCCAGCTGGGCTAGCGTCGTTGTTGCCGATGCCTTCCATACGCATATCCGGCACGACCCCCACTACAGTCAACCACTCCGCAGTCGTATCTCGTACATCCATCCGGATGCGCTTCCCCATTGCGTCGTTGTCAAAGAAGGTGCGTGCGAAGGTCTCGTTCACTACACATACGGGTAACGTCTCACTACGATCGGACACACTAAACGCCCTCCCCTGCAACACTTCTGCCAGAAACGTCCTGAAATAGCCCGGTGTAACTATGCCTTCTCTCGCTGAGGGGAAGTCATCTTCGTCAGCGTATTCCTGTCCCTCGACCTGGAACACCCTGGACCCGTTGCCCGATGCCGGAAGCCCGTCGGACAGAGTAGCAGCCTCGACGCCAGGGATGGCTTCCAGCCTGGGCAGCAGCTCGTCGTAGAATTGAACTCGGCTCAGAGTGTCCGGATACTCGATCTCTGGCAGGTTTATTCTCGCGGTGAATACGTTCTCGGTAGTGAACGGTAAGTCGACCGTCCGAAGTTGCGTTACGCTCTTGATCATTAGGCCCGCTGCAATCAGCAGGCCACAGGATAGCGCCACCTCTGCAACGACAAGTCCACTCGTCACGCGACTCATTCGGAAGCTGGACGATCCACGGTTCTCGTCCTTCAGTGCCTCACCTGCATCAGACTTGGTGGCCTGAAAGGCTGGCATCACTCCGGAGATCACGCTGGCCAGCAGGGTCACACCAACTGCAAAAATGACGACTCGATAGTCGTGGTCAAACTGAATCCAGAACGGCGGAGGATTGACCTGGATCACGGTTTTGAACCACTCGATGCCGGCTGTCCCGATACCGAATCCCACCGCGCCACCCACCACTGCGAGAACGAGGACTTCGGTCAACATCTGGACTATCACTCGGCCCCGGGCGGCACCCAAGGCGGTTCGTACCGCGACTTCTCTGGTTCGAGCGGATGCCTTCGCGATGAGCAGGTTCGCTACGTTCACGCAGGCGATCAACATGACCGCGAATACTGCGCCAAGCATGGTGTAAAGCAGGGCGTATATCTCGTCACCCAACAGTTCAGTGAAGGGCCTCACATCCGCACTGATACCCTCGTTGCTCTCGGGATACACATCCGCGAGCCGGCTCGATATCGTGGCGAACTGCGCACGCGCCGCGTCTAGCGACACACCTTCCTTCAGCTTGCCAATCGCGGGCCACGACGGTCCGTCACCACGTTCCGAAGCCGACGGGTCCATGTCGAGCGGGAGCCAAACCTGTTCGCGATCGGGAAACGCGAAGCCCTGCGGCATGACACCGATGATGGTGTGGGTCTCGCCGTTTGCTCTTACCGACCCACCAATGACATCGAGTGAACCATCGAATCGATCCTGCCACACATCGTAGCCGATGACAATCACAGGTTCTGCGCCCTCACGAGCTTCTTCATCCGAGAAGGCCCTGCCGAGGACCGGCTGCACACCCAAAACGTCGAACACGCTAGGTGTGAATCTGCCCCCGGTCAGTCTCTGTGGTCGGCCCTCTGATAGGCCGAGGTTGACGGGAGAAACGCCCCACGCTCCCAGGTGTTCGAAGGCTGTCTGCTGTTCCTGCCAATCGAGGTAATCATGGACGCTCACGCCCATGAACTCGATGTCGCGAGAGGGGTCTGTACGCCCCAATGCCATGACGCGATGAGACTCTTCGAAGGGCAGTCCCTTGTAGATCACCCCATTGACGATGCTGAAGACGGTGGTGGTGAGTCCAATACCGAGGCCGAAGGTGAGAATCACGATCAGCGACATGCCGCGGTTCTTGAGCGCCATCCGTGTAGCGAACCTGAGGTCCTTGACGAACGATCCCATGGAAGAACCCCGCGTAGAGCGAACCGCCCGTTCTCCGAGCAGCTGACTATGGCAAATAGTGAGACTTATCGACTCTACGGGTGCTGGTGACGCGGGGTTTCATAAGGACCGGATAGGCGGCCACCCATTCGCAGTTGGACGCGGCCGCCGGCACCGGTCAGAGTAGAATCAACGAGGGACCGTCCGCCACCCTATGGTGCACTGGGCCCCACCACAACGGCGTTCAGGAACAGGCGGTTGGTACCGCGCCAGAAACCTCGGAAATTGGGATCCTGAGTGAACGCAATTACACGACCGGCGCCTACGCGTTGCTCGTATACCAACACCGATCCGGCGAGGCGCTCGAGCGATTCGTCCCACGCATGCCCCGATATCATCAGTTGTCCTGCAGCGGCGTAGCGTGCCACCGTGCGATTCGTGTACGATGAGGGTGGCCCATCCGGATCCAGGTAGATGTTCGAGCCCTGCGTGAGCACAGGTAACTCAGTATCGCCGTGGCCCGCCGACAACCAGAACAATGAATCGAGTTCCGCACGGAGTATGGCGCCCGGCATGCCGAACTGCTGAGCGTCTTCTCCCTCATCAGTGTCATACCACGAGCGAAGATCGATCAGGCCAAGCCCACTCGAGTCGCGTGCGAACTCGACTGCGGCACCCAACACGACGAGGTTACCTCCCTGACGCACCCAACTGCTGATTTCGTCGACACCGCTGGATCCTAGAACCCTCCGCAAAGCACTGGCAGACGCAGATGGGACGATCACCGTTTCAAAACGATCCAGCGAGCCGCCCGACACGGAAGCCACTCGAAGCGGCGTAACGGGAATCTGATACGCTTGTTCAAGGGTATACCAAGCCGCGCCGAACGAGTAGCCGGATATCGGCTCCTCCGCCAGCAACGCGATGTGCGGCTTCTTGGCATAGACCACGTCGGAGGATCCCAGCGAGATGGAACCCCTGTCGCCCAGCCCGCTCGCAACCGTTGACACGTGCAGCTCGTAACGCTCGACCAGCTCCCGAACCGCGTCGTGCACCGTCGGGGGGTTCGCTCCGACTCGAACCACAACCGTTCCGCTCGGGAAGCTCTCGCCCCGGATACTGCTCGACTTCAGGGTCATCGAGGCACGGAATCCCCGGTGCACGAGGTGGTATAGCACGGCTACTGCCGCAGCCTGGTTTCCGTCGATCATGTATGCGTAGACCGACTGGTTCGTGGCACCGATACCACTGCGAAGCATCGCGCCCTCCCACCTTTCGGTTGCCAGCGAGCGCCCGTCAGCAGAGCTGTAGCCCGGCAGGTCGAACAGGAGCGGCAACGAAAACGCCGAGATGTCATAGAACCTGGCGCTCTCTCCGCGCTCCACCCTAGCTCGAGCCTCGGCAAGGAAATCCTCAGGAACCGGGGTCTCGGGATCTAGTATCGCCCGAATCAGGCGGCCCTCCGGCTGCGCCGCGTCCACCACCAGTGTCCCGAAGGGGAACTCCAATTGGCCTACGTCACGCCCGGCCCGATCTCGGACGCCACGCAGCGTGGTTTGCTGGGTAAGACGATCGACCTCTATCCCTGCCCTTGTCAGGAGATTTGCCAGCTCCGCAGTGAGGCCAGGATCGCCGCTCGGAAGAACCAGATAGCGGCGGTAACCCGATGACCCCTCCGCCACAACGTTGGCTAGGCCCTCATAGTATTCGCGCAGCAGTGTCTCGCGCTCCGTGGCGGCCAAACGAGCTGCTGTCCAGGCTGCAGTGTACTGTTGCTCCAATGCCTGACCTAGCGTGCGGACGGAACCGTCGCTGCGCTTCAGCATCAAGCCCCGCGTGGAACCCTGCTCGTACAGCATGCCCACTGCACCCAAGTGGCTCGCGAATCCGTCGGTGTAACCCGGATAGAAGTAGTCGAAGACCTCTCCCGTCATGTACTCGAAGCCAGCGGCGTCGAAGGCGGCGGCGTAAGCGTCGGCAAACCGTCCAATCCACGTCCACGCAAATCCCTGTACGTGAGGTGTTACGGGTGCTGCTCCGGGATAGAAGAAGAACTCACTGTCCACACCCATCTCGTGTAGATCGGTGACCGTCTGAGGCCTCCAATCACGCCAGGTTGCGACGCGCACTCGTGTGACAGGCTGCGTCTGAGCAAACCAATCCCTGTTGTTGTCGAAGTAGTAGTGACCGGTGCGGAACTTGGCACCTTGCCACCGGGTGAAGTCGTTCGCCCAGTCGTCCGATTCCGGACTGGGGATTCTGCCGAGATTCTGGTGGTTCAGATGAGCGAACGCGTCTCTACCATCGGGATTCAGCATCGGATCGATGAGCACAACTGTGTTGTCAAGCACCTCCAGTGTAGCTGCGTCGCTCTGCGTGGTGAGATGCTGGAGCAGCTTCAGTAGACCTTCGCTGCCCGACAACTCGAACCCGTGTATCGAGCCGCCAAACCAGGCAACGGTTGGCTGACCCGCGATGATCTCCATGGCTTGCTCCGCCGAAGTAGTTCTCGGATCACTGAGCCGCAGGGAATTAGCCCGGATTTGGCCAAGCCGTGCGTGGTTAGCCGGCGACGTAACGATGGCTAACATGAACTCGCGTCCCTCCCACGACCTGCCCTGCATCTCGATCGCCACCCGATCCGACGCCTCAGCCAATCGCTCCAGATACCGCACCATCTGATGGTGCTGCGTGATTCTAGTTCCGAATTCGTGCCCAGCTATGTCTCGGAACGTTGGAACCTGTGCCACCAGGCCTAAGGGCACCAGCAACAGGCCGGTCAAGGTTACTAGTTCAGGAATACGACGAGGGCTACTCATGGCGTCTTCCTTCCGTGAATCGCGTCTTAAGAGATCAGTTTGCGGGATGAGATGTCGGATGCGGTCGTAAGGTACGAAGGGTAATTGACCGTTGCCAGAGTGGGTATCTTTGAATTATCCCGAACGCGAGTGATGCGAACAGCAACGAGGCAACTAGGTCAGATGATCGATCTCTCACAATACAGAATTCTGGTCGTGGACGACGAGCCTGACAGTCGTGAGTTCATCAGCACGATTCTCGAAGATGGTGGTGCCGCTGTGATCGAGGCCAAGAACGGGGAAGAGGCTCTCGACCTAGCCCGAAAAGAGAAACCCGATTTGGTGACGTTGGATCTGGAGATGCCGGGCAAGGACGGCGGGCAGGTATACGAGGAGATGCGAGGTGACCCCGACCTGCAGGGGATACCTGTCTTTATTATTTCAGGACACCCGGAGCTACGTCGATTGATCTACCAACGATCAACACCGCCGCCGGACGGATTTCTCGACAAGCCCATCGACGAAAAGCGGCTGCTGCTCAATATCAGAAAGATCTTGTCGTTGTCCCACGGGCATTAGGCGCCCGACGCGGAGCAGTGAAATCCGTTGCCGAGAGCAACGAATCAACGGCGCGGAATGGGTTCGCCCCTGTTGTCTGCCGGTTCCCGCTCTGGTCTATTGCTCACCAGGGGACGGAGAGCGACGTCGACAGCCTCAGTCATCCACTCTTCTACCTGAAACGCCGCCAAGGGCGGAAGGGTTACAATCCCAAGTGTGCGACTCCATGCTTCAGTCACTCCCAACCCGCCCCCGTTCACATACAGTTCGGTCCCGTCCATGTCCTCCACAATCACCACCAGCGATAAAGCGAGCACTTCTGCCAGCCTACTCGCGGATCGGCTGACTCCGTCCCAATGCGCAGTTCCATATGTTACGCCGGCCTCGACGGGCCAGACTTCTGGATAGATCAAAGCATCCGGACTAAACCCCTCAGTCAGCTCCTGCTTCAGTCTCTCAACGGCCTTGTTAAAGAGCGCTTCGTCGCGTTCTCCAGTGTACGGATCGAAGAAACCACCCGTCTCTTCATTCAAACGGGTCCAGATCTCGTCGTACACCACGGACGGAACCACATCGAAGCCAGCCACGTTGAGCTTCTCCATGATCAGTGAATCGAGGTGGACCAGAATTGACTCAGGCACGGCGATCTCGGTTTGGAGCACGACCGGAGCCAGCGCCACGCGCTCTACTTTGGCGTAAAACTTATCCTGCGGGATCAGAAAGATGTCGTAGGCAGCATAGACTCTGGTGTAGCACGCCAAGACGGTCAAAAGCAAGCCGGCGGAGATCGTCAGCTTCATGCCTTGCGATCGCAGCAGTATTGGTCCCTCTTTTCGTACTCCTGTCATAGCCCTCCCGAGACGCGCGGCTCGCCAGCGAGACGCGTCAGTGCGTCTCGGGCTTCTTGCACCAGGGGTTGGAGTACCGGATCAGCTTCGCGCCATGCGTCGACCACGAACGAGAAAGCTCTGATGGCTTCGTCGCGATTACCTAGACGCTCCTGCGACCGGCCAAGCTGCAGAGCAGTGATAACAGCCTCCGAGGCCGGAGCAAACGTCCGCTCGAACGGAATGCGGCCAAGCAGATCGGCGGCTTCGATGTCACGGCCGAGCGCAGCCAGCACTTCGGCCAGTGTGAGCCGCTCATAGTAGCAGAAGTAACACTGGGGCCAATCGGGAATCTCGCCCAGTAGGCGTAGCGCAGTCGTAGTGTCACCCCGCACCAGCGCCAGGTTGGCTCGTGCAGATAGCGCAGCCAGCTCAAGTCTCCGTTTTTCCTCCGGTCGCGCCTCCTCCGCCAACGAATCCCAACAGACCGTGGCGCGTTCAAGAGCTGAAACGTCACCTTGCTGCATCCACCACCGCATCGCGTGAAATAGGCCCCACAGGTCGCATTCACCGAGCCAAGCTTCGAATACCACGGCTGCCGAATCTCGAGGAACGCCGCCGAGTCTCGCCAGCGACGCGTACAAAGGCGGCGCACCGGTCCCGACGAGCTCGTATGCTGCGGTCAGGTGGCCGCGATAGGCCAGAGAGGTGGCCAGCGGGACCCGGCCGCCGCCGGAACCCACAGTGGCAGCGAACGCTTCTGCAACGCGGACCGCCACCTCGGCGGAGTCCGGCCACCACTTAAGGTCGAACCAGGACTGATAGAGCGCCGGCGCGGGCAGAGAGTCAAGCAGCAGCTGAGTCTCCGGCCGCGCTGCACGTTCCTCATCCAACAACGCGTGGGTCAGTCGTGCAGCGTCAGCCATGACACCTGAATCGGTGCGCGCCAGATAGGCCTCGAGAACCCGTTCCCCCTGCGCGGATCCCTCGTTCAAGAGCGTCAGCTCCACAAGGTGCTTGTAGGCTGGCACGAATGCGGAGTCCAGCTCGACCGCCCTCCGAAATGCATGCAGCGCTTGACCGTCAGGAACTCCAAGATACGGACCCCAGTGGTATCGAGCTTCACCAAGTTTGAACCAAATGTGGGGATCCAAGGGGTATTGCAGGACGGCGGCCTGGAGTGTGGGCAGCAGGCGTTGCAGCGCCGACCACCCGTTTGAGTCACCTGTGAAGGAACTCAACGCGCCCCAAATAGAGTCTGAGACGACGAGCAGGCTCTCGCGCCGCGCCAGACCCCGGTTGAGCGCTCCCGCCTTGAGCAGCGCAGAGATCCGCCCGGGAACCTCGTAAAGCTCCCACCCGACGGCGTCGGACCAGCGGGCGTGTGCCAGAGCGAACGTACTGTCGAGCTGAATGGCTCGCTGGTAGTATGTCGCGGCCGAATCAAGAACGAAGCGCCGATAGTGCTGTTCGCCTTGCAGGAACGCTTTGAGGGCTGCGGGTGAGGACGAACCAAAGGACGCCAACCGCCAGATACCGAGAGTACGCGTCGTGCCAAGATCTGTCATGACACCCACGGCAAGCGAGTCTGCCAGGCGATCGAGACGGTCTGCCCGATCTCGCAAGTCGAATTCCGCCAGTACGCGCCTGGCTGACACGTCATAGAGCGTCGCCAAGGCACGAGCTGAGTCGGCACCGGCTCGGAGCAGTCGGCCATACACAACCAGTCCGGCGTGTACACCATCGCCGAAAGTGGCCGCGGACGTCTGGTCTGCGCGGCCCTCCCAACGCTTCACTGCGACGGTGGGAGGCACAGTCTTGAGTGGACCGGCACCGTCTAGGCTCGCCGACAGCATGTCGACCATGCCCTCGCCCCAGTAGTCGAAGTCGGGGTCCAGTACGTCGAACGGTGCCACGGCCAAGAGGTTCGGGTCGACATCAGACCGACCGCCCGAGCGTAGTATGAGCGCTCCGACCACGATGAACATCAAGAGAGCTGCAAAGGCACCGATCCAGAGCCGGGAGGATCTCGCGCGCCGCTCCACGGACAGCGATGGTTGCGCCAATGCGGCGGCGAACTCTTCAGCGCTGGCGAATCGATCCGCGGGATTCTGGGCCAGTGCCTTGACGAGGACCTGCTCCATCGCATGCGGCAGGCTATCGAGCTGAATGCGCTCCTCAACCGAGGTACCGCTGACGCGCCCGGTGGCAACCGACTCCGTGTCCAACCAGCGCTCGGGCGGCTTTCCCACAATCATCTCGTAGAGAACGCAGCCCAAGCTGTAGATGTCAGTTCGCGCATCTAATTCCCTGCTTCCGGCTGCCTGTTCGGGGCTCATATAGCCCAGCGTGCCCAGAGGGAACCCCGATGCGGTCAGTTTGGCTCCGCCAGCCAGGCTTATGGCTCGGGCGATTCCGAAATCGGCGACCACGGCCTCGCCATCCGACAGCAACACGTTCTCAGGCTTTATGTCCCGGTGAATGACGCCCTGCCGGTGGGCATAGTTAACCGCAGCGGCGATCTCCCGAGCGATACGTAGAGATTCATCTGCAGGAAGCCGCCTTTCGCGGTTCAACCTCGAGCGGAGCGACTCACCCTCCACATATGGCATTGTGTAGTAGAGCAGATTGCCTGCCTGCCCCGAGTCGAAGACGGGAACGATGTGGGGATGGCTGAGCTTGGAGGCGATTTGGATTTCCCGCACGAAGCGGCCGCCACCCAATACGCCAGCGAACTCGGGTCGAACGACCTTTACTGCTACTTGGCGCCCGTGTTTCAGGTCCTGAGCGAGATAGACTGTTGACATCCCCCCGCTGCCCAGCTCACGCAAAACCGTGTAGTGTGCGGCCAGGGCGTCACGTACCTGTTTAGCAAAGTCAGTCATGACCCTCAGAAGATGAGCGCATGAGACAGATCCGCCAGGAGTATTCCGTCATTTGAGCCCTCGAATCGAGAGGGGCCAATCTTCAGACGTTGGCCTGCAGACCGGAGGGTCGAAATTCCACTGCTCGTACCCCGAAGCCACAGCACTGTGCCAGCGGAGCATTGCAAGCCGCGTTGTGAACCTATGACAAAGCGAACCTTGCTACACAGGTGTATCTGCCCGCTCCTCTATCGGCCGGGCCAGCAGACGTTCATGAAAGTCGAGGCGGTCCTGAAGATCCGCGATCTCTTCACGGAGGACACGGTTCTGTTCGTACAACGCATCGACGGCCTGGTTAACCTCATCCAACTCCTGTTGCTTCTCACGGCCGTGCAGCTTGTGATTGAATCGCATTCGGATGCCCACGAGTGCAAGTGTGCCAACGCTCACTATCCCGAGCACGGCAACAAGGGCCCCAGCTACGTCAGGCGGCACGGCGCTCCTCCAGTCGGCGGCTTCATCTCAACCTACGCATAGGCCCTATCCACAGATTCAACCTGTCACGGAGTCGGCACCATCACAGCGGGGATTCCGGTTTCCGACACCAACGCGTTGAATCTGTCTAGCTCCTCGCCGAGCAAGCGGCGCAACTCCGTCCTGTGGACCGCCCACTGGGAAGCGAGATCTGCAAACGTCTGCCGAGCCCCCTCCGTTACGACGCCCTCGGCACCCTCCACTGCACCTCGCAGATATATGTAGTGGAAGTTGAGCCGGGACGGGAAGTTGATCACCGTCTGCCCGTCAACGGTGCGCTTCTGGACCAGCGAATCCTCCATAGCCGTAAGACTCTCCACCAGCGCATTTCCAGCATCCGCGACTGCATCAGCTCCGTCGTGATTCTTTACACGATCCAACAGATCCTCAATCTGGTCTCGAACGGATCGCAGCTCTACCACACCCCGATGAATCTCTTGCAGCTCGTCTGAGATCGCCCGCATCAGCTCGTCTTGTTCCTGGAACCCTCGAACACCAGCCTCCACTCGAGGGTCCTTGAATACCTCGAGCGACCGGGTCTGGCTCTCAGTCTCTCTGGTGAGACGCACCTGATAAGAGCCGGGCACTATCCTCCTACCCTGCAGAGTACCCCAGACGTACAGTCCCGGCACATTCTCCACGCTTTCATAGCGGAGGTTCCAGGTGAGCCGGTTGTGCCCCGACTTCGCTTTTATTACGGAACTCGAGTCAGTACCTTCTTTCTCCTCGGTTGAGAACGCCCTCACGACACTCCCACTCGCATCCAAGAACTCGATGGAGACCGGCACCGAGTCCGCGTGTTTGGATACGTAATAGTCGATTATGGCACCCCGCGGAGGGTTCTTCCCCACATCGGGCGCCGAGCCAGAGCCGCCACCACCGGCAACACGGTAGGCGTCTCGGGGCTGGAACAGGTGCAGCTCGCCCATTTCCGCGCCATCACCCACCTGCTGCAGCGGCGATAGATCATCCAGAATCCAGAAACCCCTTCCCCCCGTCGAAGCCACGAGGTCGTTATGAAGAGACTGAATCTTGAGATCCGTGATCACCGTGAGCGGCATGTTGAGCTGCAGGGACTGCCACTGCTCACCATCGTTCCAAGAGACATACATTCCACCCTCTGTGCCGGCATAAAGCAGGTTGGGGCGTACAGGATCTTCGCGCACCACTCTTACGTGCGCATCGTCCGCAATCCCATCGACGACGTGCTCCCAGCTCTCTCCATAGTCGTCCGTTCTGTAGATGTGCGGCGTGAAGTCATTGAACTTGTAGCGGGTGAAGGCCACAAGCGCTTTTGCAGGGTCATGCGGTGACAGTTCGATCGCGTTCACGATTCCCTCGTCCATGTCTCGAGGTGTCACGTTGCTCCAGCCCTGGCCTCCGTCCTGGGTCACATGTACCAGCCCATCGTCACTGCCCACCCAAATCGTCTGCGCGTCATGCGGTGACTCCGCCACATACATGATCGTGTTGTAGATCTCGCCACCAGCACCTTCGTTCGTGATCGGCGCCCCACCAGGACCCTGTTTGTCGTCTTCGTCGCGCGTCAAGTCAGGACTCACCTCAGTCCAGGTCCTACCCCGGTCGGCGGACCTCAAGAGGACATTCCCCGCGTGGTAAATGACTTCGGGATCGTGCAGAGAAACGAGGATCGGGGCGTTCCAATTGAAACGGTACTTCATGTCACGCGACGCCAGGGCCGCGGGCAGCAGAGGATACGCCATGACGTTACGCTGTGACTTGGTGCTCCCATCGAACTCGGCAATCTGCCCCATGTAGCAGCCGCCGTAGTTGTAAGCCGGGTCTTCGGGGTCGAACGCGACGTACGCAGTCTCACATCCGGCAACGGCATACCAGTCTTTCCACCCGATCCCACCAGGTGCCTGGCTCGCTATGGCCACGGAGCTATTGTCCTGCTGTCCGCCGTAGACGTAGTAGGGGAACCTGTTGTCGGTGTTGACGCGATAGAACTGCCCGGTCGGCTGGTTTGTCTGCGTGGACCAGGTGGTACCGCCGTTGAGAGAGACGTTTGCACCACCATCGTTGGCGTTGATCATGTAGTCGCTGTTGGTAGGGTTGATCCAAAGATCGTGGTTGTCTCCATGAGGGGTCGGGACCCTGCTAAAGGTCTTGCCTCCGTCAATGGACTTCATGACCGGCGCGTTTAGCACCCACACCACGTCCGGGTTTTGGGGATCGGCGTGTAAGTGGATGTAGTACCATGCGCGCGCGCGCAACGTCCAGGACTCATTGATCTTCTTCCACGTCTTGCTACGATCGTCCGACCGGAACAGGCCGCCGCCGGGATCGGCCTCGACCAATGCATACACACGGTCCGAGTTGGCCGATACGGCCACAGCCGTGTTGCCCACCAGTTCAGGGAACCCCTCGCTCAGTTTCTCCCACGTGTCACCGCCGTCCGTGGTCCTGAAGATCCCGCTTCCAGGCCCGCCACTTCTGACCTGCCAGGGGAGCCTCAGATGATCCCAGAATCCGGCGTAGATAACGCGAGGGTTGTTGGGGTCCATACTCAGGGAACTGGGACCCGCTGTCTCATTCACATACAACACCTTGTCCCAGGTGACTCCGCCGTCGAGTGATCTATATATCCCGCGCTCTTCCGCGGGCCCGTATGGAGCGCCTTGCGCAGCCACGTAGATCACGTCTGGATCTGTGGGGTGTACCTCCAAGCCGGAGATCTGGCGCGTGCTTTCCAGACCCATATGGCGCCACGTGCGACCAGCGTCTGTCGATTTGT
This sequence comes from Gemmatimonadota bacterium, assembly GCA_039589275.1. Taxonomy (GTDB): domain Bacteria; phylum Gemmatimonadota; class Gemmatimonadetes; order Gemmatimonadales; family GWC2-71-9. Next base: position 77,085 of record JBDHHP010000003.1, read on the forward strand.
AGACTCCGTCGCCATGCGAGGTCATAACACCACGAACCGAGTGTTCACCCATTCCGATGTACACGACGTTGGGATCAGACTCCGCGACGGTAATCGCACCCACCGACGACGTCCCAAACGTCGAGTCGGAGATGTTGCGCCACGTCATCCCGGCGTCCGTGCTCTTCCAGACTCCGCTCCCGACTCCACCGAAGTAGTAGGTGAACGGATCGGATGAGACGCCAGCCACAGCCACGGATCTGCCTCCGCGGAACGGACCGATGTTACGCCATTCCATGCCTTGGAACGCCACTGGATCCACTTGTGTCCCTTGCGCCAGCGCGGTTGCCGCAAGGGCGGCCATACTTGCCAGGGTAAGCCAGGTGAATGCGAAGAATTCTCTCACGTATGTCATGTTAGCACCGAACAAACGAGTATTGGAAAGCGTCCAGCGTTCGCGGAGTATGCATCCGCGCTCGCGGGGTGACAAGGAGGGTTTGGCTGGTAGCTGACAGCGGCCGGCTGACAGTCTTCAGCTGCCAGCAGGTAGACCCGGAAGCATCGTTACGGTGACCGAACCGACTACGGCGAGATCTCGATCAAACACATCGGCTGCAAACGTCTCCCCCGAGCCGACATTGCCCACCAACAGGTAGGCCGCTATAGACGTCTGATGTTTCGATCGGCCCAAATACCCAGTCACCTTGCACGAATGCAGACAGGCTGGTCGAATCCTCTCCAGCAGCCGAAACATAGAGCTCGAGATCTAAGTCGACCGAAGTGCTTTCCACATCTCCAACCACGCTGTACAGCCCCTCACGCTCATCGTCGACGTCGCCGACCACCTTGAGCCGGTTGCTGGCCGCCACCAAGCTCCCGAACACTCCCATGCCACCCGTGAGATTGTTGATAAACCCCCGACCCGACAGCGGCACGTTGCCTGAACGAGCGTAGTCGAAGTAGCGATCGTCGAACAGCGCGACCGTCGCACTGTAGTATCGACCGGCTGTGAATATGGGTTCGACATCTTCCACCGAGCTGGTGTCTTCTTCGCCCAGGATTCCCAGTAAGAAGTTTGGCAAGTCGCCAGGCAACGTGATCGCGGTGGAGTCGACAAACATTGCGAAAGGTCTCTTGAGTAGCCCCAGACTGTCCGGACTGCCCACCTCGAGCTGTACCGCTCGGCCGGTGGTCACAATGACCTCGGCGACGAGTGTGTCGTTGTCACGGTTCATGGTGATCGTCGGCCCCGGCACCGTCACCGCCTCTCCCGCGACGCTCAAAAGCATAGCGTCGGCCCCGGGAATTTCCGTTGTGCCACTGACGATCTCGCCTTGTACGGTCTCGACGGTTAGCAGAAGTGTGTCGCCAGTCCGCATCGTTGGGCAGCCCACTGGCCCCCAATACAGCCCGTCCGATGTCTCCAACCCAGGATCGATTGGCCTCTCCGTGAAGAACACCATGCCACAGGGATCGGTGGGCATACCGAGATTGGCTACCGTAACCGTGGCATCGGTCAAGGGAAGCTGTGGCGCGTTTCCCGGGATTCTGCCACTGACGGAATCATCGGATTCAGTTCCTGTCAGTGTCTGCTCGAGTAACACCCATTGCCGTTCTCGGTCAGGTCGCATGACGGCGTGGACCACGACAATTGGATCGCCCTCCGCGATGGTTGTCTCACCAAATTCACACGCGGACGCGGCGAACACGATCAGCAACGCAATTGCGGAGTATTTCAAAACTCGAACTCCAGCCCGACTGTTGGCAGCAGGGGCAACTGTGAAAGGGCACTTCGCGTCGGGGGTGTATTCCCGTAGTCAAACGTATAGAAGAAGACGTTCTTTCGATTCAATAGATTCACAAACTGCAGATATGGCTTCAACTTCCCGCCCCACTTGTCAATCTCCCACCTGAAACTCACGTCGATCCTGCTGTAGTACGGATACCGAGCACTGTTGAGGATCGGACTCGCGATGGGTTCTTGCTGATAGTCATCGAGCTCATGCTGAGTGACTTGATAGAACCGGTGCCGCCATTCACCCACGAACGGTGTGTACGGCAGTGGCGATCCATATCCGATCCGTATGCTGGCGTCACTGCCAAGGGGTCCAGGCGCTTGCAGCACCAAGTTCAGATTGTGCCGTCGATCGTGCACTGCGGCGTATTCCTGGTCCGTCGTCCACCTGGTCGCCTTACTCAGTCCGTACGCGATCCAGCCAGTGACGCTGCCCGAGTGCTTCATCAGTAGAACGTCGGCGCCCCAAGCGTCTCCCGACACGGGGATCGTCTCGTCACCCTGAATTCGTGTGTCTTCCTCCAGATTCGCGTCGATGATGTCCTCGAAACTCTTCCAGTAGCCTTCAACTGACAGAGATAAACCAGGGGTGAGCCATGCCTCAAAACCTAGGACCACGTGGTCCGAGTGGGCGACCGGCAGTATCGTGTCCGCGCCGATCCAGAAATCGAGCAGGTTCCACGGAACGTTTTGATCCCGCAGAGAGTGAATTGCCTGATGATAGCGTCCGACCGAACCCGTGACAGCGAGATCGTCCGAGAGGAACGACTTGAAGCCAATCCTGGGAGCCCACTTGACGACGTCCGGACCCTCCACTGCCTCCATGCGAAGGCCCGGCCGCAGCATCAGCCAAGAAGATGCCTGCCATTGATCATCAACGAAGACTGACCAGATACGCGGTTCGTACATGGCCTCGAAGTAGCTGGCACTGAAGCTCTCACTGCTGATATCGTAGGTCATGCGATAGTCTTCCAACCCGCCGCCGATCCGCACGTCGTGCGTCGCACCGGGAGAAAGCGCCCACACCACTCGCGACGTGAGCATCCGCACATCGTTGTCGGCGTTGAACACACCCGGTTCCAAGCCAAAGGTCGTGCTGAAACCCGTCATTCCAGCATCGACGGTCAGTTCTGTTGCTCCCAGGGGCCGCTGCAACCTCAAACCGAACAGGCGGTTGCCCCAGTTCGCCACCAAGTCAATCCCCTCCCGACCGGGCTCCTCTTCGATCCACGGCCAGTTCACCACGTCGCGTCCCCAGTATCCGGTTGCGGAGATGCTGCCACCGGACCGGAACGGCAGCAACACCTTCCCGACCGCATCGGCAAAGTAGTAAGGCATCGTCTCGCTACTCAGTGCACCGATCAGTGCATCGGCGTAGGTGCGACGTGCACCAACCAGAAACGAAGCCCGCGTTCCCGGAATCGGGCCCTCTATCAGGGCCTTGCTCGATATCAGCGACACGTTTCCGCGCACTCCAATGCGATCCGATCGACCAGGCCTCACGACGACATCCATCACGCTGCTGAGCCTTCCGCCGTATTCGGCCGGGAACGCGCCGGTGATGAACTCGACGTTCTCAACCGCATCGGCGTCGAACGTACTGAACAGGCCACCTAGATGAGACGGATTGAAGATCGTGATGCCATCGAGCTGAATCAGGTTCTGATCCGGCTCCCCGCCCCGCACGTTGAATCCCACTGTATAGTCATTGGTGGCTATGGTACCTGGCAGCAGCTGCACCGCTCGTACCACATCAGCCTCGGCAAAGCCGGGTATGCGAGTAATGGTCTCGCGATCTATGCTCACAACGCTCGGTTGCACTATTTGCTCGAAGCGCTCGCGAGCTACGGGGCGCGCCTGGGTTGTCACGGGGGCCAACTGAACAGCAGACGACTCGAGGAACACCACCAGGCTATCCTGGGCCGGTTCCAACCAGACCGTGTCTGCCACGACACCGATTCTACTCACGGCGACGGCCAGCCGGATCCGCGGCACACCCCGGAGCCGGAAGTCTCCCCGTGCGTCGCTCAGAGCCGTGAGCCCCAGCGATACGACTTGTACGTGCACTCCGTCGATAGATGCGCTGTCCCGAGCGGCTAGAACCTTGCCGGCTACGTCACGCACCTGCTGCCCTGCGATCCCAGCGGGCAACGCCGTAATCGCCAGGCCCAGGCAAACCGTCGTGCGCAGTGCGCGCGTTACGTCCTTGAGCACTGGATCCCCACTATAGTCAGGCCGCTGTCACCCCAAGCTGAATGCCATGTGAAGAGGTACACTCTGTGCAACGACCGCGGCAGCCCATTTCTGACACGACGCGCACCGATACTGGCTCCCTTAGCCTGGTATCATCCGGCACAACGCAATCTAATCGAAGCCGGCTTCTCCAAACGGCGCTTTGCTTGAAGTACCTTTCTACGGACTGACAGTTCCAGCCTTGGCTCCAAGACGAGGAACCACCTATGCCCGACGATACTGCGACCAAGCGGCCCTGTAAGCTTCTCATCGCGTCGCTGTTGCCGCTATTTGTCTCCTTACCATCCTGTACGGGAACCGACGAAGGAGCGACCGGAGCAGTGAATCCTCACCAACAGTACGGCATCACCGCCAACAACGCGTTCGTCTATTATGCGGATGTGGAGGCTGCCACTCGATTCTACATCGAGACGCTGGGGCTCCAACTCGCCGCCGACTATGGTTTCGCGAAGATCCTCCGCATAGCACCGACGTCCTATCTAACGCTCGTCGACGCCCAGGAAGGCATGCACTCAGCGGACGAACCCAAGACCGTTGCGATCGCTCTGGTGACCGACCAGCTAGACGAGTGGTTTGATTATCTCTCAACACATAACGTCGAGATGCTGCACGGATACAATCCAGTCGAGGGCAGACCACACCACGGATTCGTCGCACTGGATCCCGAGGGTTACTACCTCGAGTTCGAGCGTTTCAACAAGCATCCAGAGAATGAGCTACTCATGCCCGCTCTTGACCGAACCGAGACCGTGCCGGCGTCGCCACCCGAAGCACAAGGCCTCGGTTTCAAAGCCACGATCCTCTGGCTCTACTACAAGGACATGGATGCCGTTCAGCGGTTCTACGAGAAGAGGCTTGGCCTTCAACTGATTGTCGATCAGGGTTGGGCCAAGATCTATCAGACGTCCGGATCCGGCTACATCGGGCTGCTGGACGAGACGCGCGGAATGCACTCATTCACTGAGCAGAAGGCCGTGACCGTTTCCTTTTTGACTGACGATCTCGACGGCTGGTTTGAACACGTTTCGGAACAGTCGGCTTTCGAACTACGCTCCGAAGAGATCGAAGAGACAGAGCGCTATCGGGCATTCGTCGGCTATGATCCGGAAGGCTACTATTTAGAGTTCGACACCTTCCTCCAGCACGAAGACAACGAAAGCTTGCTGCAGGCACTCACTAGCGGGCGCTGACACAAAAAGAGCCGGACAGATCAGTTTCAAACCGTGCTGTCCGGCCTTCCGCGAGTCTGGCAGGACTCCTAGCGACGAGCCGATTCGCCGCTGTACATCACGTTTCCGCCCACAATCGTGTATGCCACGTTGGTTGTGGGAATCTCGTCTTCCGGTATCGTGAGGATGTCCTGGGACAGAACTGTGATGTCGGCCAGTTTGCCTGGGGTCAGAGATCCCTTGATATCCTCCTCGAATCCTGCGTATGCAGCATCGATCGTGTAGGACCTGAGAGCCTCCATACGCGTCATGCGTTGCTCGGGGAAGAACACCGAGCCGTCCTTGAGCACTCGCGACACACCGGCGTAGTAACTGGCGATTGGGTCTACGTCCTCCACCGGCGCATCAGTACCGTTCGCGATAACAGCCCCGGTCTCGTACAGGCTACGCCACACGTAGGCGCCCTCCTGCGCCCTTCCATCGCCTAGCCGCGCGAGCACGTAGGGTGCGTCGGAGGTGCAGTGGATCCCCTGCATTGACGCGATGACACCCATCTCCCCGAACCGGGGGATGTCGGCGGGATGCAAGTGCTGGGCGTGCTCGACCCGCCAGCGAAGGTCTGTCTTGTCCGGGTTGGCACGAAACGTCTGCTCGAAGATGTCGAGCACTTCCCGGTTAGCACGATCGCCGATTGCATGCACGGCCAGCTGGAACCCATGATCGATCGCAAGTCTAGCGGTCTCCTCTACACTCTCCACAGGACTGGTGTTAAGGCCACTGCTGCTTGGCAGGTCTTCGTACGGCCGCAGCAGCCACGCGCCGTGCGGCCCGAGCGCACCGTCTATGCTGCGCTTAATGGCCCTGACTGTCAGCCGGTTGTCCCCGTAGCCCGTGATCATGTAGTCGGGTAGGTGTTCGGCCAGCAAATCGTTGGACGTACGGATCATCACCCACATCCGAATTCCCAATGTGCCCTCGTCGACCATCTGTTTCAGCATATCGATGGTCTGGAGCGAGGAGCCAGCATCGTGGAACGTCGTGATCCCCTTGGACAGTGCTTCCTCCGCGGCCAGTTGAGCCTGCCGTTTGGGATCGGGACTAGTCGCGTTTTCATACGCGGGGCCCAACAGTCGCGACGCAGTTTCTCTGAACACACCAATCGGTTCACCACTGGTGTCCCGTACGATTTGCCCACCCCTGGGATCGGGCGTCTCGCTCGTGACCCCGGACATTTCCATGGCCTTCGCATTGGCAAAGCTAGCATGACCGCTGGCGTGCCTTAGGACAACCGGGTTGTTCGGCGAGACGGCGCTCAGGGAATAGTGAGTTGGCAGGCCCTCAACCGCGTTCTCGGGAGTTGCGTCCCATTTTTCCTGGTGCCAACCGCGGCCGCGGATCAACTCGCCAGTTGGAGCGTCGCCCGCCACTGTCTCCACCATTCCGACTACCTCGCCCCAGTTTGCCACGTCCATAAGGTTCAACTGCATCTTCGAATCGCCGACGCCGAGGAAGTGCCCATGTGCCTCGATTAGGCCTGGCACGGCGAGCATTCCGTCGAGGTCGATCACCTCAGTGCGGCGCCCTATGAACGCGGCGATCTCCTCGTCGCTACCCACCGCCATGATGGTGTCATCCTTGACCGCGATAGCTTCGCCGTCTGGTATTGCGTCGTCCACGGTTACGACTTTGCCGCCGCGCAGCACCAGGTCCGCAGCGACCTCGGGCTCGGGTGCGCAAGCTGCGGTGATCAAGAGCGAAGCAAGAAGAAACGGGCCAATTGACGCGCGAATAATGCTGAGGACTGATTTCATGTCGACCTCTTAGTCGTGCCTATTTGGGAATCTGATCTCGTTCTGAGGAACCTGGGATCGGCGATTAGCTCGCTCCCCTCAGGTGCGTCAGAAAGCTGCGACAGTGTCCACAGGCAGGTCGCGCTGCGCCCAATCCTGGAAGGAACCGTCGTACAACATGACTTCATGTCCCAGAGTCCGCGCCGCAAACAACGCGAGGGTCGCATACTGACCGATGTGGCAGTAGGCCACCACCGTATCCCCTGGTTCTACGCCGGCAGCGTGGAAGATCTGCTTCAGTTGTTCCGCGCTCTTGAGCCTGAAGGATTCGTCAGTCAGCTCCGATCCCGGCGCGCTGCCTGCGCCAGGAATGTGGCCTACTTTGCCCCGATCCTCACGCTCCCCAAGGAAGAACGCCGGATTCCGGGCATCCACGAGGGCGTACCCGGGTTCAGCGGAGTTCCTCCCGATCCATTCAGCGTTCACCACCAACCTTGGCCGTGGATTCAAGGTCAGACTCCCGGATTCCATCGCTGGAATCTCGTCGGTGACGGCGTGACCCGCCGCCTTCCAGGCCCCTAGGCCACCGTCCAACAACGCCGTGCGATCACCAAGCCCGGCCCACGCGAGGGTGAACACCACCCTGGCAGCTCGAGTCAGGCTGCTTCCCGCCGCGTACACCACGATCCGAGAGTCGTCCGAGATACCGTGTCTTTCGAGCACAGCCTCCAAGTCCCTGGGTGCCGGGAGCTCCACGAGCAACTCTTCAGCGCTGTCTGACCGCGGCCGCGACATTTCGTCACGGGTGATCCGGCGAGCTCCGGGAAGATGCTCGGCAAGGTATTCGTTGCTGTCTCCCACATGGAGGATGACCAACTGAGGATCATCCAGATGCGCTGCCAGGGTATCGACGGTCATCAGTATGCTGGTGCGCGGGTCAGCAAGCTCCGCGCGACCGCAGGCATTCTGAAGTGTGGCGAGAGCAGCCAGAACCGTGATGATGATGAACCAGGGGGCAACACTCGAGTAATTCACAGATCAAGACTCCGGAGCAGGGTGAGAGAGAGCCTTTACGAAACCCCAGCCGACCGAAAAAAGGAAGACGACAACACCTGTTGCGAACACTGCGCTCCCAATCGCCTGATCACGGTGGAGCAGACCCAGTTCGCCCAAAAGGTAGGCCCAGTCATGCTCCCCGCCCCCCACCAAGGGCAGCTCCAGGCTGCGCGCGTCCTTCACATAGACGGAAATGTTCCAGAGATTCTGGGCCACCCACCAAAGCAGTACCGAGGCGGCGAACGCATTCCGCTTGAACACGAAATAGCCAAAGAAAGTCAGCGGAACGATGAGCTGGAACAGCGTGCCGCCCAGGAATCCGACAAACTCACCGAACGGGCCGAAGAAGACGTGGCCCGCCTCATGAATCGCGAGATCCACGTTGTCGAGCAATCTGTAGTGGGATGGATCCAGCAGACAGATAAACCCGTATACCGCGAGCAGCAGTATCAGCGCGGTCTTCGCCTTAGGAGTCAGGTCGCTAGACAGATCCATCGGACGCATCGAGCCCAACCGTAGTCAGAGTCCACCGTGCGCACAAGTCCCGACACGATTCAGGCCCCCGGCAACACCACCTGCCGCACGTCCACCGCCGCGGTGTCAGACTAATGACGCTGGGCGACCTCACATTCTCTTCCGGATGTGGCGCGAGTACTTGCAGACTGCGGCACACCTGTACACGTTTTGCGGTTCAGATGGTCAGCCGCATTCACTAGGAGAAGCCAGATGCCAGGTCGTATCTCACGTCGGTTATTCGTAACACGCAGCGCAGGGGCGGGCGTCGGCGCCTTTCTATGGCGACCCACAGCCCCGTCGGCCGAACCAACCCGGACCGTTCAATCGCACAGACTGCAGGCCGGCACGACACCCTTCATTATCACGAGCCACTCGAACCAGACGGGTCGTGACGGCGTTGAGGCAGCGTGGGAGGTCCTGGCTGACGGCGGATCGGCACTGGATGCGGTTGAGAAAGCCACCAACATCATCGAGGTTGATCCGGAGGACACCAGCGTCGGCTATGGCGGTCTGCCCAACGAGAGGGGGGTGGTACAGCTGGACGCGTCCATCATGGACGGGAAAACCTACAGTGCCGGGTCAGTGGCCGGTCTCGAGAATATCAAGAACCCGTCCTCCGTAGCGCGACTGGTCATGGAGCGCACGGATCACGTGATGCTAGTTGCGGCCGGCGCCCTCGAATTCGCCAAGTCGTGGGGCTTCAAGGAACAGGATCTCCTCACGGACAAGGCAAGGCAGCGGTGGCTTGCCTGGCGAGAACGCCATAGCGAGCGCGACGACTGGGGTCCACCGGAGCACTTGAAGAAGCCGAGCGACACTGGCGGCTCAAGCGACAATGAGCTCGAATACACCTATGGAACCGTGAATGTCCTGGCAGTCGACGCCAACGGCGACATCGCCGGAATCACCAGCACCAGTGGCCTGAGCTACAAAATCCCCGGCCGGATTGGTGACTCGCCAATCATCGGTGCTGGGCTTTATGTCGACAACTCCGTAGGTGCCGCCGGCGCCACCGGTCGCGGAGAGGATGTCATCAAATCGTGTGCGTCGTACTACATCGTGATGCGCATGAAGGACGGACGTTCACCGCAACAGGCCTGCGAAGACGCGCTGCACATGATTGCAGAGCGCTACAGGGCAGTAGGCCTAGACTTCCTGCCGGGAGAGAAGTTCGTGGCCATAAACAAGGAGGGTGAGTATGGATGTGCCTCTACGAGTGGTCGTCGTAATCCCCGGATGGCGGTAAGAAACCAAGCCGGTATAGATATCTACGAGGGTAGTATCGCGTTCCCAAGTGAAGGGTAGGCGCGCAGTAGGAGCGGAGCCGCCTTGCCGCGTCCGTGTGGGCGTATCGATCCTTTGAGGAGAACACCAACAATGAGACCCACCGTCAGTTTCCTAGATAGACAATTGGTGGAGCGCATCATTGCCGAAGCTCGCACGATCCTGTGTGAGCTCGGCGTTGAGATACACAACCCCGGAGTTCTCTCCCTGCTAGCGGATCACGGGGCCAAGGTGGAGTCCAAGACGAAACGGGCCCACTTTACCGCAGATATCCTCGATAAGGCGCTAGGTACTGCGCCTAGCGGGTTTGCCCTGTACGATGTTCTGGGGAACAGAACGCATGATCTTTCCGGCTACAACGTGCATTTTACTCCCGGATCCGCGGCCATCAACGTGCTCGACAATCAAACCCAGAGTATCCGTCCTCCCACCACGCGAGACTACGTCTCCTACGTCAAGGTCGTCTCGCAGCTGGACAACGTTGCCTCGCAGAGCACCGCGATTGTGCCCAGCGATGTGCACGAGAAGATATCTGACAGTTACAGGCTGTTCCTCGCTTTGACGTACGGTACGAAGCCGGTTGTGACGGGCGCCTTCACAATAGAAGCGTTCGACGTGATGCGAGATCTGCAGTTGGCGGTCAGGGGATCGAAGGAGAACCTCGCAGCCAAACCGCTGACTGTTTTCTCGTGCTGCCCGACGGCACCGCTCAAGTGGAGTGATGTGACGTCGCAGAATGCCGTTGACTGCGCCCAGTACTCGATTCCCGTTGAATACGTATCGATGCCGCTATCCGGATTCGTTTCTCCAGTAACCCTGGTCGGCACCGTCATCCAACACACTGCCGAGACACTGAGTGGAGTTGTCATTACCCAGCTGACCAACCCCGGGGCACCGGCTTTATACGGCGGTTCGCCCGCTGCGTTTGATGTTCGTTACGAAACCACTCCGATGGGAGCGGTCGAGACTATGATGATCGACTGCGCCTACAACGAGGTCGGCAAGTACCTCGGGCTTCCCACGCAGGCCTACATGGCTCTGAGCGACACAAAGATGCTCGACGCCCAGGCCGGACTAGAAACCTCCATGGGCGCCACGCTTGCAGCGCTTGCGGGAATCAACAACATAACCGGGCCAGGGATGATCGACTTCGAAAGCTGTTTCTCCTTGGAGAAACTGGTGCTCGACAACGAAATCTGTGGCATGGTCTTGCGAATGGTCAAGGGTATCGAGCCAAGAGACGATTTCCCCTCTCTTCCACTTTTTCAGGAACTGCTCGAGGAGCAGCACCTCTTGATCTCTAAACACACGCGAAAATACCTACGTGACGAGCACTACATGCCGGGGATCACGATAGACCGAGCCAATCGCTCTCGCTGGCATGAAGAGGGAGGTCGCACGCTTGGTGAACGGGCGCATACGGAAGTCACCAGACTAATTGAAGAGCACCAGCCTTCGCCACTGTCAGAGGATGTCATGGACGAAATGCGACGGTTAATGGCAGCCGAAGCCCGACGATACGGGATGGACTCCTTGCCGGACCAGCAGCTGTGAGTCAGATGTTCGAGTTGTCGTTCTCTGATGTTGCTCCGGAGCGGCGTTCGGTGTTGCAGGATCAGGGCATTCCGCCAAGCGCAGCAGTGAACGAGCAAATCGAAGCCGTGTGCTCGGAGGCCATGGCCACGATCCTCGAGAACGCCGCTCCCGCCGCACTAGTATTGGAAATCTCCCCGGAGGACTTCGCGAGGGTGTACCATGGTGAGGGCCGCAACGAAGCCCGCACCCCGGTTGGCGACATCTTCCGGGAGTCAGACCATCTCGCCCTCTTCGCCATCACATTGGGTCGAGAGACAAGCCACGAGATCACCCGACGTTTTGAGAGGAACGACTTCGCCGTGGCGAGCATGCTCGATGCGGCTGCGTCCGCGACCGCCGAGAACGCTGCTGACCTGGTACAGCAGCGGTACCGCAAATCGCTGGAAGAAACGGGATGGTCCGCCCAGGAGGGTGGCGTCTTGAGATACTCTCCGGGGTACTGCGGTTGGCATGTCAGCGGACAGAAAAGGTTGTTTGAGTTCCTGCATCCCGAGCGAATCGGCATCTCACTGCGAGAGAGCTTTCTGATGGAGCCGCTCAAGTCGATATCGGGCGTGTTGATTGCTGGGCCTAGGGAGATTCACAATTTCTCGATCTCCTACGGTTTTTGTAGCCAGTGCGAGACGCGTAGCTGCCGCCAGCGTTTGCGTGCGCTCTACGCATAACGAGCATACAACAAGTGGGGAGTGATTCCATGGACATTCTGGCCGAGATCGCCAATGGCGTGATCACTGGGGACGATGAGCGAGTGGCGGAGCTGACTCGCCAAGTGATCGAGCAAGCCAAGCCAGCTCAGTCCATTCTGGACGACGGGCTGATTGCCGGAATGAACGTGGTGGGCGAGCGGTTCAAGGCCCACACGATCTTCCTGCCCGAGGTGCTACTCGCGGCCAAGGCCATGTACGCCGGGATGAACCTCCTCAAGCCAATACTGATCGAAGAGGGAATACCCTCCATCGGCAAAGTGGTCATCGGTTCGGTGCGTGGTGACCTACACGACATCGGCAAGAACCTCGTGGGCATCATGCTCAAGGGCGCCGGGTTTGACGTGATAGATCTCGGCAACGATGTACCTCCTGAAGACATGGTCAAGACGGCGGGGGAGCAGGGAGCATCGGTAATCGGCATGTCCGCCTTGCTCACCACGACAATGCCAGTCATGGCGCAGGTTGTTGAGTTGGTCGACAAGGAGGGCCTGAAGGTCAGCACCATCGTGGGTGGAGCCCCGGTGAATCTGGAGTTCGCGCGAGGAATCGGAGCTGACGCGTACGGCTTTGACGCCGCCAACGCGGTAGACCGAGTCAAAGGACTGGTGGGCTTAGCCTGACATGGGGTCGCTGATTGAGCGGCTTCACGCAGGCCACCCACTTATTGCTGATGGTGCGACCGGCAGCCTGCTGCTGGAGAGAGGGCTCGAGCCTGGTGCGTGCCCCGAGTTCATCAACCTCGAGGCCCCGGTGATACTCGAGGAAATCGCACTTTCGTACCTAGAGGCGGGTGCGGAGATGCTAGAGACCAACACTTTTGGCGCCTCCCCGCTGAAGCTGGCCGCCTACGACCTCGAAGACCGCACAGAAGAAATCAATCAGATCGCTGTGCAAGCGGTTCGGACCGTTGGCGGTGATCGGGCCTACGTTGCGGGCTCGGTTGGGCCCTGCGGGAAGCTGCTCGAGCCGTATGGAGACACGAGCCCCGAAGAAGTGCGGGCCAGCTTCCACAGGCAGGCTCGGTGTCTCTTATCGGCCGGCGTCGACTGCATCTGCATCGAAACCATGATCGACCTGACAGAGGCCAACCTTGCAATTGGCGCGTTTAAGGAGACCTCGCCCGCAACGCCGGTCATGGCAACCATGACTTTCGATGCAACCCCGAGAGGCTACTACACGATGATGGGAGTGAGCGTGGAGGATGCGGCAGCTGGTCTCACAGAGGCGGGTGCCGACATAATCGGCTCCAACTGTGGCAACGGCATTGAGCGGATGATCGAAATAGCGCAGGCTTTCAAGGTGGCGACCAGTCTTCCCCTCATCATTCAGTCAAACGCCGGCTTGCCCCAGGTCACGGGCAACGGGACCGTCTACCCCGAAACACCGGAGTTCATGGCAGAGAAAGCAGCAGAACTGGCGGCGCTTGGTGTTTCGGTGATCGGGGGCTGCTGTGGCACGACGCCAGAGCACATCGCGGCGATTCGTAGGACGGTAAGGCGGTAAGGTGGTATGGTGGTAAGGTGGTGAGAACCGACTCACTTGCCTTGTCGCACTCCACGGATCCATACTTGGAACGGCCCGTTCCCTGGTGATCGGGCTAGTCACTCGGAGGCTGCCATGGCAACGAGAATCCGCCGAGTCTTCTACTACAACATGACGGTCAGAGACCGACCCGGTGAGGCATACAAGACGCTGACCCGCCTCAGGGAGTTGGGTGTCAACCTGCTCGGCTTTGCGGCGTACCCTGTGGGTCCAGTGAACACTCGCCTAACCTTGTTTCCAGAGGACTCGGGCATTCTGGCGCACGAGGCCAAGCAGGAGAACCTAGTCGTGGACGGACCCTACCCCTGTCTCCTGGTGCAGGGTGACGACGAGCTTGGTGCGTTGGTCGGAATACACGAGACATTGTACGAGGCTGGTGTGAACGTCTACGCCTCCACCTGCGTAGCGGACGGCAAGGGGGGGTACGGCTACATAATGTACGTCAGGCCCGACAAGTTCGACGCTGCGGTGAAGGCCCTGGGCGTGTAGCGGCAGCCGCTAAGTCTTCCGCAGTACCTTCCCCGCCCGCGCTCCCGTGGACTTGCCTCCATCCACCACGAGCTTCCCGTTCACCAGAACATGCTCGATGCCCACCGCGTATCGATGCGGATCATCGAACGTGGCAACGTCCCTCACACTTTCCGGGTCGAACACCACTAGATCTGCCTTCATGCCGCGGGCGATCCGTCCCCGGTCAACGATTCCCACTTGGTCGGCCGGCATGCTGCTCATCTTCCGCACAGCAGTGGCTAGGTCGAAGATCTTGCGTTCCCGGCAATAGTGTGCCAGGACACGAGCACACGTGCCGTAGGACCGCGGATGTGGCCGCGTCTGAGCCGCTCTTCCCACTGGCGCCATGCTGTAGCCATCGGAACCGATCATGACCAGTGGATGCGACAGCACTCGCTCCACGTTGTCCGGACTCATGCCGTGCCCGATTATGCTAACCCGACCCTCTTCCTCCATGAGAAGCCTCAGGGCCGCATCCACGGGATCCAATGCCCAGTGATCGCCAATCTCCACCACGTTCATGCCTACGAGCTCGCGGTTCTCTTCTGTGCGAGTGCTGGCAATCACGATGAGACTGTAGTCGCCCGGATCGACCTCGATCTGTGAACTGTATGACTGACGGATACGCGCACGATCGTCAGGATTCTCGAGGCGCTCTCCTAGCCGGGACCAGCCTCCCTCGAGCGCCCAGTCAGGCATGAATATCGTCAGGCCCGTGGAGTAGGCGGTGTAGGGATATGCGTCGGCCATCACGTCCACGCCATCCGTCCGTGCCGCCTCGATGAGATCGAGGGCCGCATTTTGTTTCGGCCAATTGGGTCGTCCAGCAGCCTTCAAGTGAGAGATCTCAACGCGGCTGCCCGTGCGCCGGCCGATCTCGATTGCCTCGTCCACCGCAGCCAGCAGATTCGCTTCCTCGTTCCGAATATGCGATGCGTATAGTCCTCCACGACGCGCAACCACTCGAGCCAAGGCCACTATCTCGTCAGTGGGCGTGAACCTGCCGGGTGCGTACTCCAATCCGGTTGAAACACCGAAGGCCCCTTGGTCCAGTCCCTCCTCCAACGCCGCGAGCACCAGGCTCAACTCTCCATCCGCCAGACGCCGGTTCTCAAGTCCCACCGCGTTGCTGCGCAGCGTCCCCTGACCCAAGAGCATCGCCTGATTAGTGCTGATACCGATGTCTTCGAGCGCGTGGAAGTAGGAACCCACGTCAGTCCATTCCACGGATACGCCGTACTCCTCCTCGATCTCGGCCCGCTCCTCTGCGGCACCGTGTCCGACAAGAGGTGCTGCCGAGGATCCACAATTCCCCGTCACTTCCGTAGTGATCCCCTGACGTATGCGGCTGTCGGCTGTGGGATAGACGAAGACACTGGAGTCGGAGTGGGTGTGGATGTCGATGAAACCAGGTGCAACGTGCAGACCCGCAGCGTCCAGGACTCGGGCTCCCTGCTCCGGCGAGATAGATCCAACGGCCGCGATGGTGTCCCCCACTAGACCCAGGTCGCCCGACCAGGCGGGTCCGCCAGTCCCGTCAAGAACGGTTCCATTCACGATGACGAGGTCGAAGTTGTAGTGCGGACGGACGCGCGTAAGCGGTGATACGGCAACCGCGATGGTTGCGGATGCGGTGGATCCAAGGAAATCCCGGCGGCTGACATTGCGGGTCATGGAGGCTCCGGTCGTGTGAGTTCAGCCTTCGCCAGTAAGATGCGCTGGGACGAACCGAAGTGCGAGCCGCGCGGAGCCATCATGTCCGGCACTGGAAGACCGCGGGGGCGGCAAACGCAGAGCGCCCTGGGCCACGCTTGCGGGGGCGTGGCACAGGGCATTGAGCAGCTGAAACTACCTGGCGGTGGCTCCGCCTATCATCGCTCCGATCAACAGCGGCACGATGTTCACGAATCCCAATACCCAGGCGCCCATGTTGGCGAGCGCCCCCACAACTTGACCCAGGATTGGAATCCACCCAAGAAATGCACCCAGCAAGATCGTTGCGACAAAAAGCACCAGGCCGGGGAGCAGCGCTGCTGCGAGCGCCGGGCCTACGCCGCCGGCCTTTCGCCCGCCAACGAATCCGGCCACCAGCCCGCCCACGAACGGGGCCCAGAAGAGAGCAACGGACAGGCCGAGCATCCAGGCCATTGCGCGGGGAACACTGCGGTGCATGACTTTGGTCGACATTCCTGACTCCTGTCTGTGGGCAAGCAAAAGCCTCCGAAACGACAATCGTTCCGGTAAACACCCTTACGTCAGATCCGTCAGCACGGTTTCGGCACCCCGTTACCTTTGTCTCCATGGCTACGGAGCATCCTGCAACGCTGCGCCAGTCTGTGCCCCGCTTGCGGAAGCTGCTGTCTCAGATGGAACCCACTTTTGAATTGGAATCCGTCGCGCACGTGGATGCGGCGTTCATTCTTGAACACGGTATCAGGGCGGTGCTGTGGGATGTAGACGGCACTCTGATGCGTTACCATGGCGAAGACATCGATCCACAGTTCCAGCATGTCAGAAGGCTATTCCGAGACGGGCCAGCCTGGCACGCGATCCTCTCCAACTGCGACGAAAACCGATTCAAGGGACTTGGTAACATATTTCCAGAGGTGCCTCTGATACGCGGTTACATCACGAATGACGGTCCCGCATTCCGTCACAGATTCGGTGGTGTAGACACGCACTCGGATGCAGCCGTCGACAGGATTCTGTCCGGCGGAGGAAGACAGATGCGCAAGCCGGCCAGCGAATTGATACAGTATGCGATGGAGATCGCGGAAGTACACGATCCGAACGCTGTGCTGATGGTGGGAGATCAGTACCTGACGGATGTTGCCTCCGCGAACTTGGCTGGGGTCCTGTCAGCCAAGGTGGCCACATTTCGGCGAAATACTTTTCCCGCGGCAATCCGTGCCAGTCAGATGCTGGAATCCGCAATCTATGCGTTGTTCTATGCCAGGAGGAAGTGAGCCGGCCGGGCAGGAAGCCACCGCTCAATGTACCTTCTGTCCTTCTATGTTCATTGGCTCTAAGAGATTGGATTGAAATGACCACGATAAAGAACGGTGACACCGTCAAGGTTCACTACACAGGAAAACTGGACGACGGCACCGTATTCGACTCATCCTCAGGCCGCGACCCTCTGGAGTTCACGCTCGGCACACAGTCCGTCATCGCCGGATTCGAGAATGGCGTTGTCGGCCTCGGCGTAGGCGAGAAGAGGACCATCTCGATCGCACCCGAGGAAGGGTACGGTCAGTATACGACCGAGCTTGTGGCTACCGTGAACCGCTCACAGTTGCCGGCTAACTTGAAGCCCGCCCCCGGAATGGTGTTACAGAGCGACAGCCCCCAAGGACCTCTGAAGTTCATGGTCACTGAGGTGGAGGGCGACCAAATAACGCTAGACGGGAATCACCCGCTGGCCGGCAAGCGGCTGAGGTTCGATCTCGAGATCGTCGCAATCACCAGCCCGTGACCGGTCTCGTTCCCTTTTCTCCACCGAAAGGGGTGAAACCAGATTAACACGTCATCGTTCATACCGCGCCGAAGAAACCTTGTCACGGAAGCCGTAGCCCCTTCCAAGGTCTCGTATCTCCTCCACATACCCGGTTCCGCAGAGATATAGGATGTCACCTGTGTACTTTCGACCATCGTACAGCGCGTAGTTGTATCCCGGTGGAATCTGGAATCGGACCGACGACACCTTGTTCTCGAAGGCGGATCCTTGAACGGAAACCTCACCGAAATGCCGGATCGCATGGCCCTTCCAGCCGATGATCGACAGCCTACGGCCGGAGTACCCCCGATGCTCGAACAGGTCGATCCAGGCATCCTTGATACCCGTTATTGCCGGAGTGTGGCGGCCAGGAACGCTACGATACTCATTGAACCGCAGTAGGTTGTCGCTGCGCCAATGCCAGGCCGCGTAGATGTGTAGCGCACCATCGGAATCGACGTAGACGCCAGCGGCACCGTCCATGTTGCACTGTTGATCGTTGCAGAAGAACTGGCGCTTCCCGACCTTGGTGATTACCGGTACGTCGAGTACGGGTGGGACCTGCGAGAGTCCCTCTCCAAACTCTACGGAGTACAGATCGGCGTAATCTCTGCCCGGTCTCGTGGGCGCCTCAGAAGAAGTGTTGTGAAGACCTACCAGGAACAACCTGCCGTTGCGCTGATTGACGAAGTTGATCGCTTGAAAGTTGCTGAAGTTGGCGTCCTGCCCCGTTGCCGCCTCGACATCACGGGCGTACCAGGTCACCGGCCCTGGCGAGAAACCGTCGGAGAAGTCCCGGGTCTTGGATCTGTAGAAATCGATGCGCTTCGGCTTGCGGTCGCTGTCACTCCACACAGCCAACAGATAGAAACCGCTCGGCAGGCGCGTGAGGGCGGCCGCTCCAGCCTTGGCCTTGGATCGCTTCACGCGGAGCGGGAATTCCGTCGGTTGCTCCGGCTTGCGCATGTTGTAGAAGACGACATGTGATTTCTCAGGCGAAGAACTTTCAATTGGCACTGCCAGGATGTCGCCACACACGCTGATGCCTCCGGCGTGCCACAGCTTGTTGTCGATGCACACCGTCTTCACGATCGCGTCGTTTGCCGGCGGTTGCTGTCTAGCCACTAGATTGGAGCCCCACGGGCCAGTACGATACCGCGATGCCATTCTCACGATGAACAGATGCGAAGCTCGCGGCAGTCCAGGGGCCACATTAGGATCTGCACCAGAGATCACCAGGTACCGCCCGCGAGACAATCGCTGAATCCCCTGAAAGTGGTTGCCGAAGCCTAGGTTGTTCTCGACGTTCGCCGTATACCGCATGCT